>JAZDKC010000022.1:0-3655 GCA_043803465.1 Microcaldota archaeon | reverse complement strand
TCTTGGTGACTCCTTCGGTAAGCGCATTCGGGAACCAATACGCCGCAACGCCGATCCCGGCAAGGAAAACCAGCAAGGTAAATGCACGCTGGTTCAGGAATCCCAGTGCAGCTTTCGAGCATTTCACGAATTTGCCTATCATTGCTATTTCACACCCTCATCTTCGTCTGCCGAGGCGCTTTTCTCGAGGAATTCCAGGGAATTGATTATCACTTTCGCAAGCACTTTCGCATCCGTCTGCTCCTCCGTGAAGATCCTCACTCCGACCTTGTCCCGGTTCTCGAGCTGGTTCATAAGCCTGATGACCTTCGGGGAGCTGATCGCGCGCGAAATTTTGATCACAACAAAAGGCCTGTCAGTTGCGACGTAAATCAGCGGATACCTGAGGTGCAGCACGTTCCTCAGCTTCTGCAGCGCGTACCTTTCGACCCCAAGCGCGATCGTCTCCAGCGACTGGTAGTTCACCTTGCGCTCAAGCATCACCTTTGTGACCCGCGCCCTCACCTTCTCGATATTCACATCGTACGTCTTGTCGTAGTCCGTAGATGCGATTAGTATGAAATCGAAGAGCGCAAGCAGGAAATAAAGCAGCGCCTTGTACAGCAGGAAGGGCAGCAGCACCACGAAAACCGTGAGCAGGAACTGGTGCTCCACGTTCGGCGACACCAGCTCGTTGCGGAAAAGGAACACCGAAACGGGCGATCCGAGGAGTATCGCTATTGCCATTGAAAGGCTGTTGTTCACTACCCTGAAAACTTTCGCGAGCAGCTTGAGCACACGGTCCCAGAATTGCATATGATAACTAAAGCTGAGCAGTATAAAAAAGTAATAGATCGGCCTTTATTTGTAATGTGCTGTTTTCCTTCCACGCAGGCGATGCGTAGGGTTTTTAAAAACCATTCGTAATAATGGTCTCCCGAATGCTTTATGGAAAAGTCACCTATAGCTTATCCTGTGGCGCATCCGGATTCCGTTTCATCCCCGCATCCATCCAATTCCATCCTGCTTCTTTCCGACGGCTCTTATTATTTGGGAAAGCACTTCGGTGCAGAAAGGGAATCGATCGGGGAGCTTGTTTTCAACACCTCCATGACGGGCTACCAGGAGGCGCTAACCGATCCGTCGTATGCGGGCCAGATTTTGGTCTTCAGCTACCCTTTGCAGGGGAATTACGGCACGAACGCGGAGGATTCCGAATCGGAAAAAGTGCACGTGAGGGCGGTTGTTGCAAGGGAGGTGTGCGAGGGCAATGCTTTTTCACACTATTCTGCAAACTCCAATTATTCGGATTACCTGCGCTCCTTCGATGTTCCCGGGATTTCAAATTTGGATACGCGCGCAATTGTCCGGAAGGTGCGGGAGCATGGCGTCATGCCGGCTGCAATTTCCCCGATTGATATGGGTGTTTCCCCCAAAAGCCTATCCGAAAAAATCATCCTCCTTTCAACAAAACTTAAAAAATTCAATTACGGCTCCATAAATTTCGTTTCCGAAGTGTGCACAAAAAAACGCATCACCTATTCGCCAAAAAAAACCTCCAAAAGAGTGGCGCTCATCGATTGCGGGGTGAAAATGAACATCATCCGCGAGCTGAACCTTAGGGATGTAGGGGTGACCGCGTTCCCCTACGATGTCCCCCATTCGGAAATCCAAGAGGGCAATTTCGACGGCCTCCTTGTTTCGAACGGGCCCGGAGACCCCGCACTCATGGGAAAAACCATCGCAAATTTGGAGCCGCTTCTCCAGCAATTGCCTACTCTTGGGATCTGCCTGGGCCACCAGCTAATTGCGCATGCATTGGGAGGCACGACCTATAAGCTCAAATTCGGCCACCGCGGCAGCAACCATGCGGTCCTCAACCCCGAAACCGGAAGAACCTACATCACTACGCAAAATCACGGCTATTCGGTGAAAGATGTGCCCTCATCTATTGCGGATGCGCTTTTCATCAACTGCAACGACGGCACCAACGAAGGCCTGCGGCATAAGCGGCTTCCTATAATCTCCTCCCAATTCCATCCCGAAGGCGCGTGCGGCCCAAAGGATGCGAATTTCCTCTTCGATGAATTCCTGAAGATGATGAAATGATATGATGGGCAAAACAATATGACCGAACGGAAAGTCGGATACCGCTCTCCGATAAATAATTGGAAAGGGAAGAAGATCCTCGTAATAGGGAGCGGCCCCATCGTGATCGGGCAGGCTGCGGAATTCGATTACTCCGGCACGCAATGCTGCCGCGCATTGAAGGAGGAGGGCGTCATCGTCATTCTCGTGAACAGCAACCCCGCAACAATCCAGACGGATTTCGAATTCGCCGACAGGATATATATAGAGCCGCTGGTTCCGAAGACTCTTGAAAAGATCATCGCAGCCGAGAATCCGGATGGCATCATCGTGACCATGGCCGGCCAGACCGGGCTGAACCTTGCAACACAGATGAAGGATGCGATTGCACGCAACAACATCCGAGTTTTAGGGACACCCATTGAGGCCATCGCCCTCGCCGAGGACCGGGAGAAATTCGCGGAACTGATGCGGAAAATAAGCGAGCCAATACCGACAAGCGAGAGGGCAACATCCCTGGAGGAGGGGATTGCAGCTCACAAGAACATAGGCATCCCCCTGATCATCCGCCCGGATTTCGCGTTGGGAGGCAGCGGATCCGCGATCGTCCGCAAAGAAAGCGATTTCCTTCCTTCTTTGGAGAATGCGCTCAACCTCTCCGGCACGCATTCGTGCCTGCTGGAGCAGTCCGTTGAAGGGATGTGCGAACTGGAATACGAGGTCATCCGCGACTCCCATGACAATTGCATCATCATATGCAACATGGAAAACATCGATGCGATGGGCGTGCATACCGGAGAGAGCATCGTTGTCGCTCCCTCACAAACCCTTACCGACAAGGAATACCATCAACTGAGGAAGGTCGCAATAAAGGTTGTGCGCGCACTCGGGGTTATCGGCGCGTGCAACATCCAATTCGCATTAAATCAAAAAACCGGCGATTACTTTATTATTGAGGTCAACCCCCGCACCTCCCGCAGTTCTGCACTTGCATCCAAAGCCACCGGCTATCCCATTGCACGGATCGCCTCCAAAATCGCGCTCGGTTACCCGCTACATGAAATTGAGAACAAAATCACCGGGAAATCTGCCGCATTCGAGCCCGCCCTTGACTATGTTGTTGTAAAAATACCCAAATGGCCGTTCGACAAGCTGTACGCGCAAAAAACGCTGGGCACCCAGATGAAGAGCACCGGCGAAGTGATGTCAATCGGAAGGAATTTTGAGGAGGCGCTCCAGAAGGCGGTCCATTCCCTTGAGCTGAAGCAGAAAATAGAGTTCGATTTTTCAAATGAGGATGAAATTGAGAGGCTGCTCCAGCCAAACGAACTCCGCCTTTTCGCAATCAAGGACATTCTGCGCCAAAACCTTCTTTCCCCATCCGAAATCGCCTCCAAATCAAAAATCAACAAGTGGTTCATCGATAAGCTGAAAAACATCGTGGATATGGAATCGGAGCTCTCGAAAATCCGCATCGGCGACCCCTCTTCAAACGCACTCATATTGGATGCAAAGCGCTCGGGCTATTCGGACAACCAGATCGCTAAATACGCGGGCGTCTCAACGGATGCGATATCCTTCCTCCGCA
>JAZDKC010000021.1:0-23569 GCA_043803465.1 Microcaldota archaeon | reverse complement strand
GCAGACAAATCCCGCAACAAATATTGCAGCGCAATTATCCCAGTTATTCTGCCAATACTATTTTGACATTCTGGGGCTTGCGTGTGATATTGCCCGCCCTTATGCCTACTGCGAACTGCACGTTTTGCTGTTCGCACAAATCCAGCAACCTCTGGGTCACGATGCCATCAAGCACAACCCCGAAAACGCTCTCGGTTTCGGAAAGCACCTTGATGATTTCCCTAATGGGCGCCTCGCCGATCTGCTGCAGATCCGAGTTGAACAATTTTGCCTTCAAGGAGCCTTCCAGCTCTTTTAAAGAGCCCCTGAAATAGCCCACTTTTGCCTCATCCTCAGGCGAAAGCGTTTCTTGTATTGCGGGCGCAGGCGCTGGCTCGGGTTCGGCTTGTGGCTCAGGTTGCTGCTGCTGGGGCTCGTAGGCCTTGTTGTTCGCCACGTTGGGCTGCACCTTCTGGTACCAGCCTTCCTCGCGCTTTTTCTCAAAGCGCTTGCGGGAATCATATTTATTCTCGCGGTCGTTGATTTGGTCCTTGAGCTCTGTGCCAGCCTGCTCAGCAGGCACTTTCCTCCGCAGCGCCATGATAATTTCCTTGCGCGTGAGCTCCTCGACTTCCTTCCCGGCCGGTGCGCGTGCAACGTAATCGACACTGCCCGCATGCAACATCTCCCTAAGGATTATATCCCCGCCCCGGTCGCCATCAAGGAAGAGGGTCGCATCCTTTTGCTGGGAAAGATCCACTATGGTCTTGCCCACATTTGCACCGCCAATTGCAATCACGTTCTTGATGCCGTTGCGCAGCATGTTGACCACATCGGCGCGGCCTTCCACGATGATAATCGCATCGCTCTTGGCGATGTCGGGGCCGCAGGGCAGCTTGTCCTCGCCATAGGTATCGACCTCGGCGATCTTAACATCCGCACGAACCATTTCGGCTAGCTCCTTGCTCTCCGGAATTTCATCCACAATCACATTCTTCAGAAGCACTTTTGCACGTTCCAAAAGCATCTTGCGCTTCATATTCCGCGTATCCTCGATTTTTTCAGTTGAAATCCGAGCCTCGCACGGCCCCACCCGGTCCACGATCTCCAAACTGGCGGCAAGGATGCTGGTCTCGACCATATCCAAGCTCGAAGGGATCAGGATGTTGCCAAAACTGCGGCCGCCTTTCATCTGCACATTCACTTCAATCCTGCCGATCCTGCCGTTCTTTTGCAGCTCCCTAAGATCCAGCTCATCGCCAAGCAGCCCTTCGGTCTGGCCGAAGATAGCGCCGACTATGTCGGGCTTCTCAACGATCCCGTCGATCTCGAAACTCGCCTTCACCAAATACTTCACTGTGTCAATGTAAGTCTTTCCCATGTGTTTTCACCTATCTTCCAAGAATTTATTCCTTTCACAAATTGAAGCGAAACCAACGGATCCCGCCCCTTTTCACGTTCGCATCCACGAAACGGAACCGGATATTCCCGGCCCTTTCCATGAATGGTTTCACGGAACCTCGGAAAACCAAACGATCCCGCTCCCTTCCACGAATGCTTAGCTTATGGAAATGCATCGCGTAAAAAACCGCAGAATTAGCCTTATTGAGCCCTATGCATTGTTGACATCCCTTTCATCCGAATAGTCGGGGAGCCATCCATGCACAAAGGTTACTCAAAATTGAAAATTAAAAATGTGAACTAATTCTACTTGATATGCCCTTCAATTTTCTCCGCAATCAGGTCATATAGGCTCGGGGATATCTTGACGATGTCCTTTTCAGAAAGTATTCCAACCACTTTGCCAGACTTGAAAACAACAAGCCTCCTCAAATCCTCATTCCCCATCAGCTTTGCAGCCTCGGAAATGTCTGAATCGGGCTCGATGCCAATAAGCGGCTTGCTCACGAACTTGGAAATCGTCATCGAATTCTTAAGCCCTTTTGCAATCGCCTTCTCGACCAAATCTCTGTCCGTCAGGATGCCGTAGATCTGCTTGCTTTTGTCAAACACAAGCACGCTACCGATCCTCTTGGACGTCATAATTTTAGCTGCCTCCTCCACTGTCGCAGTGTCCGGAATAGTTATCAAAGACGTCTTCATGATGTCTCCTACCTTTATGCCTGTTTCCATGGCAGTATTGTGTTGATACCGGTTTAAATACGTTGCGCGGAAATTAGCTATACTGCAGCTGACGAACTGATGCGATATGACCGAAGAGGGGAAAAAGCCCGCGATACCCAGGGATGTGCTCAAGGAGGCTTTGGAAAAAAAAAGCCGGCTCTAAGAGTGGAAACAGGGGCCATTGGGGAGAATTGGCACGAATCCTTGAAACTAATTCGGGGATCCAAACCTTTGAAGATCTCTCAAGGCATATAGAAAAAAGCAAATCCCCTTCAAGTTCTCTTAAACTCGGATTGCTCGGCGCACTTTTCGAACAGTTACATGAGAATGCGAATAGAAAAAAAAGGCGAACGGATGCGCAAGCGCCTGCAAAAAGGCTTGCAGCAACACGCCCCGGCCCCACAATAAAAAAGGCGCCTGAAGCTGCAACAGATGAGGAGGCGGAAGAGCATTCAAGCTCGGAGAAGATGCTCGCAGTCCTGGATGTGGCATACCACACCGAGCCGGATATCAGGAGCGACGTTGTTACTTATGTTAAATTGATGAAAATATTGAAGCAAAACAGCTTCAATAAAGGCCGCGAAGTGATCGAGCATCTGGAAAAGAAGCTCAAGGATGTTTATCAGCAAAGCCTGGGGCTGGGGGAGGACGATCCGAAGCTTCGGGAATTGGCCAATGAAATTGATAACATATCGCGCTCAATGACGGTCGCAAAAATGCTGTTTATTGAACGGTATCATCCGCCTTTGCACAAAAACCAGATATTCGAGCCAACAGCCGCCCTAGCACAACAAATCAAAAAATTGCCTACGGCCCATCCAAATTTCGGGACATTGGCGGAATACCTCCGGGATTATGAAGAGGAAGGGGGGAATAAGGACCTAAAAGGTTTCATTTCGTTCCTTGAGAAAAAAAGGAATCATCATGCCGGAGTACCAGCAACCGAATTTTGGTTCCCACATTATGATTACCATCTCGAGCAAGAGGGAAGGCTTCACAAACTGATAAAATTCATCAAGGAACATTCAGCCACCTCGATGAAGAAGGACAAGGATGGCTGGTCCGATTAGGAAAACGGAGGCCTTTCGCATAGCTATTTATACCCCTTGAGCAATAATTATGTGCTAATTCTGTTATATTTTGAGGGGTTCATTTATCAGAAGATTAGGGGTTCCGATATAAATTCGGGAAAAGGGGATTGCAAAATTTTAAGAGTGACATTGGGGGGGGGGAATATGATAATCGTTCTCGATTTCGGCGGCCAGTCCGTGCACCTAATTGCAAGGAGGATCAAGGACCTGGGTGCAAATGCAGAAGTATTGCCGTATTATGCAAAATTCGATGAGATCAGGAAACGCAACCCGCAGGGCATCATCCTTTCCGGGGGGCCGGCTGCTATAAGCGGAGCGAATGCGATCTATCCGGATATGCGCATCTTTGATTTGAAGGTGCCGCTGCTCGGAATCTGCTACGGGGAGCAACTGATAGCTATGCACTGCAAGGGCAAATTGGCAAGGCGCGGGGAGCAGAATGAGTACGGGAAGGAAATGATGGGAATAGGGGGAGGAAGCGTATTATTCAAGGGGCTCGACAAGTCCGAACAGGTTTGGATGTCGCATGGGGACGCGGTAACCGCATTGCCGAGGGATTTCGAGGTTACCGGAAGCACGCAAAAGTGCGCGGTTGCGGCATTTGAAAACCATGGCCGCAAGCTTTACGGTCTGCAGTTCCATCCCGAAGTCGCGCATACGAAGAACGGCTCAAAGATGCTCTCAAATTTCGTGTTCAACATCTGCAAATCCAGGAAGGATTATTCGCTCAGGGGGCTGGATAAGAAACTGATGGAGGAAGTGAGGCAGCAGGCGGGGAAGGATAGCGTCCTTATTGCGGTT
Source organism: Microcaldota archaeon (assembly GCA_043803465.1). Lineage (GTDB taxonomy): Archaea > Micrarchaeota > Micrarchaeia > Norongarragalinales > SBBD01 > JACRGC01. Next base: position 19,574 of record JAZDKC010000021.1, on the reverse strand, counting down.
TCAGGAGGCATCGATTCGCTTGTCACCGCAGCATTGATCCATCAAGCAATCCCAAATCAGCTCTACAGCGTTTTCATTGATACGGGCCTGATGCGGGAGGGCGAAGTTGCGGAGACGGATAAATTCTTCAAGCAGATGCGCTTCCGCCATTTCGAGGTAGTTGATGCTTCGGGGATTTTCCTGCGCAAATTGAAGGGTGTGGGCGACCCGGAGCAGAAGAGGAAAATCATCGGGCATACGTTCATCGAAGTTTTCGAGAGGAAGGTGCGGGAATTGGGAACCAAGGCGAATATAAAATTCCTTGCGCAGGGCACGATCTACCCCGACCGCATCGAGAGCGCGCAGGCGTCGCATGTAGCGGAAAAAATCAAGAGCCACCACAACCTTACTTTGCCCGAAAAAATGAATCTCAAGCTCATCGAACCCCTGAAGGATTTGTACAAGGACGAGGTGCGCGAGCTCGGCGAAATGCTCGGGCTGCCGCACAAGCGGGTCTGGAGGCAGCCGTTCCCAGGGCCCGGACTTGCAATTCGGATCCTTGGCGAGGTAACTCAGGAAAGAGTTGAAATTGTCAGGAAGGCGGATGCGATTTTCAGGGAGGAAATCGCAGCTGCAGGGCTGGAAGAGAAGATCTGGCAGTATTTCGCCGCACTCTTGCCATTGAAAACAGTCGGCGTGATGGCAGATGAGCGCACCTACGAATACATCATCACCCTAAGGGCAGTTACAAGCAAGGATGCGATGTCGGCCGATTGGGCGAAAATACCCGCGGATGTGCTCGAAAAGGTCTCAACAAAAATCAGCAATAATGTGAGGGGGGTAAACCGCGTCCTGTACGATATTTCGCAGAAGCCGCCTGCGACAATTGAGTATGAGTAACTGACACCCCAAAGGGGGCTCTGCCCCCTACCACGTGTCGCCGCCTACCCCCTAATTACTTCTGCGAATCAAACAAAATTTGTCACCCCTGCCCCGTTAGTTCTAAAAATCAGAGGCCGCCCGCGACAATCGAATACGAGTAGAATTTGTTCCAATCCGACCGTCTAATCAGCAAATTATCTTTTACTTGCGCTATCTTCAATTTTAATCGCTTTGCTATCCTCGAAGTGGCGGAAAAGCCAGAGCGTGCTTATTGAAATAATCAGGAAGCCTGCGAAAATGCCGAAATACAGGTAGAGCAGGTTTTTCTTCTGCACTTCGAAGACGCCAAGCACCCGCACCCGCGTGTTTTGGGGGAACGAGATCAGGTACAGGGTCGATTTTCCATCCTTGTTTTGCAGCTGAATTGCATACCGCGAGCCCAAAACCTTTGGTGGCTGCGGCGCGATTTCGCACGTGAAACCCCATACTTTCCCATCGTAACTGGGGGTACAGCTGCATGCAGCAGCATTCTTTGCCCAATTAGTGTTCGCATCCTCTTTCGGAACAAAGCACAAAGTCTGCGTCAATGCCGTTTTGCTGTCCGTCTCACCGATGATTTTTATCACGCTGTCTGCGGAGATCACTCTCGGCTCATAGTTGATCTTGGTGACCTGCAACGGATTGACGTCCGCAGCGGTGCAAATAGGGGTTAATAGCACAATAAATGCTAGCGCAAATAAGAGCGGCCTTGGCAGTCCCATAACATTACTTTTTCTGCCTCATTTTTATATCCACTACATCCCCGAAAGTGACTCCGCCAGCAGCCTTCCCAGCCTTGTGCATTGCGTCGAGTTCCTTCCTGAGCTTTTCCGGGTCCTCACCGGCGCCCTCCTCCTCGATGATTTTTATTTTCAGGAATTTCTCGAGCTTCTCTGCCACCTTGTGCTCGGGCTTCAGGAGCTCATCTTCCAATCTCTCGATTACATTCTCATTTATGAACAGGGTATTTGCAAGCTCTTTCCGCGTCAGGTGCATCGCCTCCCTCGAGTTCCGGATTTTTTCCCCATAATTCTCAACCGCCCCGTATTCCTTTGGCGTGAAGGCTTGGCGCTGATGTGCAGCAGGCATTGTTGGGGGGTAAGGTGTTGCGTTATGCGTTCTGGACTGAATTGGTTTTTGAATTGGTTTCCCATACCGTATGCAGCTGTCGCAGAGATATACGCGCGCGCCCTCCACCAGCGCTTCAGAGACGGCCGGCTTGCCGCAGATGTGACATTCTTGTGCCATATCCCAAAATCACCTTAGAAATAGATATTACAAATACGAGCCATACGTTTAAAATAACTGTCACAAATGAAGATTGGGGGTTTTCCTGTGGGAGTGCAAATCGGGGACATAGTGGAATTCAAGAAATTGACTTTCGGGGAAGTGAGGGGCAGGATCGCTATCGATGCGTACAATACCCTCTATCAATTCCTCTCGATAATCCGGCAGCCCGACGGCACCCCCCTGATGGATTCGCAGGGCAGGATTACTTCACACATTTCTGGTTTGTTCTACCGCACGTGCAACCTGTTGGAAAAAGGGGTGCAGCCCATATTTGTTTTCGATGGCATGCCCTCCGAGCTGAAAAAGCGCACGCTCGCGGAAAGGCGGGAGAGGAAGCAGATTGCAGCTGAAGAATTTGCAAAGGCGAAGGAGGAGGGAAAGGAGGATGAGATGAAAATCTTTGCGCAGCAAACCTCCAAACTTACGAAAGAAATGGCAGAAGAGAGCAAGCATCTGCTCAGGCTTCTCGGAGTGCCCGTAATCCAGGCCAAGAGCGAGGGCGAGGCGCAATGCTCGCACATGTGCAAAAACGGCATCGTCGATGCGACCGGTTCGCAGGATTTTGATGCGCTCCTTTTCGGCACCCCGGTGCTGCTGAAAAACCTTACGATTGCCGGCAGGAGGAAATTGCCCCGCAAAAATGCGTTCATAGAGGTAGTCCCCGAACGCATCGAATTGCAGCCCAATCTGGAACGCCTGGGAATTTCGCAGCAGAAGCTGATCTGGATCGGCATCCTCGCTGGAACGGATTTCAATAAGGGCGTGTACGGCATAGGCGCGAAGAAGGCATTGAAGCTTGTAAAGGAGAACGACAGTTTCGAATCGATCAACAAAACACTGAAGCAGCCGGTTGATTACAAGGCCGTTGAAAACCTGTTCATGCACCCTGAAGTAGTCGATGTGAATCCAGATGAGATGGAATTCACACAGCCGGATCGGGACAAGCTGATGGAATTCATGCTGGAGAGGAATTTCACGGTTGAGAGGGTGCAGGCGGCGCTCCAGCGGGCATTCAAAGAGCCTTTTGGGACGAGACAATCGAGTTTGCAAAAGTGGTTTTAAGCCGCATGTTCATCTAATGGACGCCGAAAAATGCTCTGCAAGTGCATCATTAAATTCGGATAGCAAACGCGTTCTTTCAGCAACTATGAGTTTCAGGACTTTCACGTTACTAGCAGCCAGTTCATCCAAGTAGGGACCAATTGAGCCCGCCCGATAATTTAATTGTACAGGGGTTAATTTGGAGTCTAGGCTGCCTTTTAGCTTCGCTAGTTCGGCCTCTCGTTTACTTCGCATAGCCTCATAATCATTTTCAATTTTTCCTAAGTTCTCAAATTTGAGCCCATATTCTTCGAAAATAGAAATCAATTTTTTGCCAGATTCTAGCACCCTTTCCAACGCCTCAGAATTGGTTTTTTGCTGTTCTGTGCTTACTGGCTTGCGAATGAGGTTATTGAAATGGAAAGGATTCCGAATCGTAATGCCTCTCTTTTTTAATATTTCGATAAATTGCTTATTTTTGTCGCCCTTCGGAGCGCACTTTAACAACGCTAAGCTGGAAAGAACAGTATAAGCACCAAATACGGCCGGGGCATCCTTCGGGAGTTTTTGTATTATTTCCTTAGCAATTTCCGGAGGAAGAAGCAAGGGTACCAACCACAATAAATTCGGGGAAGCGAAAAGCAAATTTTTCCTTCTAGAAAGTTGGCGCGGGACTAAACCCTTCTGCAGCGCTTGCCTGATTTTGGGATTTTTTAACAAGGAAACCGCCTGTTCAGTTGATTCACGCATTTTTTCAATGTCCGAGTGCGTAACATCGGACTTTATTTTGCCCTCTTCATTGAAAATCAACCGGAGCCCGCGATTTCGTTCATCACGCGACAATGCCTTCAAAAACAAAGGCTGGAACATCCATTGTGTGGTCAGGGAGGCCCGTTCCATAGCAACTGGAATAATTTCTGAAAACTGGGTAGGATCGGGCCGCCGCCATATTTCGCGAAATCGAATCCTCCTAGGCATGTTTCATCAATAAACATTCTTGACGAGTACCATAATAAACATGTGGCCAAGTTAAACAATTGACGAACTTTGCTCGAAGCGAAACGATTATTAAATAGTTCTCCTGTTAGAATCATTAACCATTTATTTTTTGGGGACGAGTGCAAATATTTTTTTACGAGTGCAACAAATACGAGTGGTTGGGATGGACGCGAAGCAAGTGCAGATAAAGAAGAGGAAGGAGGCAGCGATCATCGAAGACTCGCCGGACGAGCTCTGGGACGAGGAGAACGCGGAGAAGGAGGAAGAGTGACGGCTTTTACTGATTCTAATGGATCCTTTGGATTCCCCCAATCCTGTCGAAATCGGAGTCGAACGAAACAATCCCTTCAATCCCCTGTTCCCGCATAATGGAGATGCTCAAGGAATCGCAAAAGCTCAAATTTCCATATTTTTTCATCTTTTCGACCGCTTCCTTCGCTTGTGACAGGTTGCTGAAAACGATATCTATTTCCCGGCTGCGGAAGAGTATTTGTCCTGCCTCGAATGCCCTTTTTGTGTTATAACGCTTCCAAATAAGCGTCACCACTTCTGAAAGCACATGGTCGGAAATTACCGATTTGCCCTTTAAGGCCTCCCAAATAGATACCGCGCGACCATGGTTCCCATCTTCGGGGGAAAAATAAGAGATTAAAAAAGAGGAGTCCAGAAAAAGCATTATGCCACCTCACACGCCATAAACGACCTTGTCGATTTCCTCATCCGCATTGAATTTGCCCTTCTTTTCCTTGATAAAACCGGCGAAATCCTCAAACCGCCATTTTTTTCCAACATCGGCCTTTCCGGTGTTGAGGCCTTTTTGTTTTTTTCCCCGTTTCTCCGGTTCCGCTAAAGCCGCATCGAACACTTCATCGAATAGCTCGATATCGGTTACGTTGGCCCCCCTCTCCGCCATCAGCCTCGCCTTGTAGCGGTACATTTTGGGAAGCGTCTTCCTCCCGATCTTTTTTGTTATGTACGGTTCCATGAATGCCACTAATTACACTTATTACACTTTGTGGTATTTAAACATTGCGGAACGGATGGCTTCGACTGTGGCGCCGCCTCTGCCCCGCATTAGTAAATCACGAACTTTTTGCACATTTCTTTTACTTCCTGCCTTATTTTCTTCTTCATTTCAACATCCGTCCGGTTCCTGAGTGCCTTATCAATTAATCTCGCAGTCTCCTTCATCTCCGACTCCTTCATTCCCCTGCTGGTGATTGCCGGAGTGCCCAATCTGATTCCGGAGGGGTCAAGCGGCGCCCTCTTGTCAAAAGGAATCATGTTCTTGTTGGTGTAGATGCCAACTTCATCCAATACTGTTTCCGCTTCCTTGCCGGTAATCCCTTCCTTCCAAACATCCATAAGCATCAGGTGGTTGTCTGTTCCGTTTGAAACCAATCTCCAGCCGAGGCCCATCAATTCTTCCGCGAGGACTTTCGCATTTTTGACAATCTGGTTCGCATACACCTTGAAATCCGGCTGCAATGCCTCCTTGAAAGCAACCGCCTTCGCGGCATTCACATGATCGTGCGGCCCGCCCTGCAAACCAGGGAATACCGCCTTATCTATCCCCTTGGCGAACTGCTCCTTGCACATGATGATTGCGCCTCTCGGCCCCCGGAGAGTCTTGTGGGTTGTGGTTGTGACAACATCGAAAATCGGAACCGGATTCTCATGCACGCCTGCTGCGCATAAGCCGGCAATGTGGGCGATATCTGCGAATGTGTAAGCGCCAATTTCATCCGCAATCTCCTTGAATGCCTTGAAGTCGAGTTTTCTTGGGTAGGCTGAAAAACCTGCTAAAACCATCTTTGGTTTCTCGGCCAGAGCTAATTTCCTTACCTCATCATAATCAACAAGTTCTGTTTCCGGGTCTACGCCATAAGGGATGATTTTGTAGAACCTGCCTGAGAAATTGAGCGGATGCCCATGCGTAAGATGGCCACCCATGCTGAGGTTCATGCCCATAACCTTGTCGCCGATTTCAAGCAATGCATAGTAAACCGCGAAATTGGCTGGCGAACCGGAATAAGGCTGCACGTTCACGTGTTGCGCGCTGAATAACTGCTTTGCCCTTGCAACAGCTATATCCTCCATTATGTCAATGAACTCATTCCCCCCATAGTATCGCTTATGCGGCACTCCCTCCGAGTATTTGTTGGTCATGATGCTGCCGAGCGCTTCCAGCACTTCTTTGCTCACGTAATTCTCCGACGGAATCAGTTCCAGGCCCTCCATCTGCCTGCGCTTCTCGTTCTCAATCGCACTTGCAATCTCCGGATCGAATTTCTCCAAATACACGATTACACACCCCGAATTAGGAACAGAAATTAGAGAAATAAGCAAAAGATGGGGAAATTATTAAACATTTTGGCAGCAGGCTGCTACTGAGGCTGCTTTGGACCGCAGACAAACTCATCATCCGTGCCATTTACATCCCAAGGCGTTCCCGCAAAACCTCCGCCGATATCCTTGTTGCAATCAATTGGCAAGGCATAATCAGCAGTTTTGTATTTGGTCGGATCGTTCGCCTTCCAATTCTGATGCTCATCGTAGCAAGCGCTGGCAACGACCATTTTGGTGGCGCATTGAGCGAATGCCGCCTGATTAACACTGGTCTGGTTTGTCCCTCTCAACATGAAGAAAGCAACCAAAGCAATCATAAGTATGCCAGCCATTAGCAAAATATATTCAAAAGCGCCCTGCCCTTTCCTCATAATATCAACTGCAAAGAATAAACCGGACAAGTATTTAAAATCGCGCGTTTGGCAAGCTTCCGCTCAGCCATGAAAAAAAAGAATCTGAAAAAATAAAGGAAAAAAAGAAAAAACTTATGCTGGCCTTGGGCCGCAATAGAATTGGTTGTCATTACCAACAACATCCCAACTAGTACCTCTCAAGGCACCCGTATTATCGTTCAGGCACTTAACAGCGTCAAGACCATAATCAGCAGCTGAATAGGCTATAGAGGTAGAATTCCAAGAACCATCGGGAAGGTAACAAACACCCGCTTTTGCAATACCAGCAAGGCATTGTGCCTTTGCAGGCTCCTGATTTCCAGTCAACGTTCCTCTTAGAATTATGATTGCCAAAACCACGATCAATAGAACTCCTGCCAACAGCAAGATGTACTCAAATGCGCCTTGTCCTCTTTTCATCAACTATCACCTTCATTGGTAAATACTGAACAAAATAGGTAATCATAAAGCATATATAAAGCTTTTCCTTTGCGAGGGAGAAAGCCGCAATTATCGGATGTAATCGGAATTGTTGGTGGCGTTTGCGTATTGGTTGTAGCTCTGGTTCACCCCCTGCTCCCCTCCGGCAATGACATTGGTCCGGAGCATGAAATAAGCAATCGCTCCAAGCATCAGAACTCCACCCAGAAGCATAATATATTCGAAGCTGGTTTGCCCTTTTTCGTCCATGGAAAGGGTATTGCAAGCGAGTTTTTAAATCTGGCGATAAGCGGGGGAATTATTTCAAAATTTGCTGAAATGCGCCAATGCCGCTCCAAAATGCCAATTTTGCCAAAGCCCCCAGAATCGCAATATTGCCCATAATTTCCATATAAATCAATTTTCCGTTTATTCCTGAACGTTTTTTAAACACGAACCGCTAATAGTTTCAACAGGATTCGCTTCGGGTGGTAAAAATGCAAAAGATGAAGGAGAGCTATTCAGTTTTCACAAGCAAGGGCAACGGCACCTTCGAGGTCGAGGACGACTCAGTCAAGATGTCGGGCTGGAAGAACATGTCAATCAAGAAGACCCATGTTCTTGAATTCAACCAGGCGGCTACATTGCCGCTCAACAAGGTCTCAGCCGAGATGAAATACTTCGACATGTTCGGCAACACCGAAACCCTGCAGTTTGCGATGCGGGAAGCCGACTTCAGGGCATTGAAGCACGCGTTGGGGAAGTGATGTAATGAAACAACTGAAAGTGGCAGGTAGGGAATTTACTATTCTCATCGAAAAGGACGAGGATGGCTATTTCGTGGGAAGCGTTCCAGAAATTAGGGGATGCTTCTCCCAGGCTAGGAGCATAAAGGCACTCCTGCCCAGGATGAGGGAAGTAATCGAATTATGCTTAGAAGAAGGGTCGGTGGAGGCATTGCCGAAAAAGAACCCGTTCTTGGGGATTCGGCGCATTCAGGTGAAAATGCCTCATGCCCAGCCTGCGCCCTCTTAAACCGCAAAAACTGATCTCAATCCTGAAATCGCTTGGCTTTGAAATAGCCAGGCAAAGAGGGAGCCACATACAAATGAGGCATCCGGACGGAAGGGTGACAACGGCGTCGTTCCATTCGGGCGAGGACATCGGAAGAGGAATGCTCAGGAAAATCATCAAGCAAGTTGGAATGGATCCGCAAGAATTCATCAAAATGTGTTAGCCGTTAACCAAAACCATACTTTTATAATTTAATTTTCCAATTCTACTGCGCAGGTGGGCATAAATGAACAAGTTATTTGTCATCTTCGGAATCCTGGCATTCATTCTCAACATTGTCGCTGCAACAACCTCCTTGGAGGTGCCCGCAGTTGATGCCGAAGGGCAAGGCATCCTCAGCACCATTTCCGTCACCGCAACATCCGGAACCGGGGACGTATTCATGTCCATCACCCCATTAACAGGGATAGATACGCAGCACTCGGAAAAAACAGCTGTTGCGCTTGCAGCGGGCATAGCGAAAGTGGACAAGGACAAATTCAACGTGCTATTCAAAATCGAATCATCAGCGGAAGTTGTTGACGGGCCTTCCGCAGGAGCCGCATTGACTCTCCTCACTTACGCGGAATTTTCCGGAAAGAACATGAGATCGGATGCATCAATCACAGGCACAATAGATAAGGAAGGCAAGGTGGGCAAGATAGGGGGCGTGTTTGAAAAAACCAAGGCCGTGGGCGAAAGCAAATTCAAAACATACAAATTATTCCTGATCCCAAGGGGCCAATTGATCCAGGACGGAGTGGATATCGCAAAATATGCAAAGGAGAAATGGCAGCTGCAGGTGGTTGAGGTCGACAATATAGATGATGCGATCAATTATGCATTCAATACGGCGCAAGGTTCGGAAGTGATTGTGAAGCAGAGAATAGTGCCCGCATTGAACCTGATCGAATTCAAAACCAGCGCGAAAACCGATCCGTTCAAGCCAATCGCGCAAAACGAAATACAGGAGGGAGGGAACAGGCTGAAAACCGCGAAAATCTCCGAGCAGGCAAAGGTGCAGGTGGAGGAGACATTGAAGCTTGCGGAGAAACTGCTTTCAAATAACTATTACTACTCTGCGGCAAATACCGCCTTCCTAGCAACCATTACATTGGATGAGCTTTCATATGCAAATGGCAGCAAGCGTGAGCTGCGCACGAGGCTGAAAGAGCTGCAGGACCAAACCGACGGGTTTAATTTCACCAAGCAAACGCAGGATAATTTTGAGTGGGTCGTCGGCGGGAAGCTCAGGTATCATTGGGCAAAGGAAAAAATAAGCTCCGCGGAAGACAAAATCGCAATTGGCAACCTGGTTTCCGCTGCTGGCGACCTCGCGCTTGCAAGCAGCTGGATGAGGGCGGCGGTTCAGATGAATAAAATAGCATCGGACAATATGGGCGGAAAGGAAATGAAGGACATTTACTATAGGGATTTCGCATCTAAAATAATAGAGGATGCAAAGGAACTGCAGGCAGACGGGCTGCTGGATGGCGAAGCCGAAGACCATTTGAATACGGCAATTGGCGCATTTAGGGAAGCGGATTACCTGGCAGCCGCATTTGACGCAAGCTTTGCAACCGCATACTCCGAAGCGTTTGATATGATAGGAGAAAAGGGTTATGGGGAAATAGCAGGGATACTTTGCAAAACACAATCATTCGGCGTAGGCTGCGATGTTTTCAAGCCGTTGGAGTTCAAAACCATATGGGGCGAGCTGTACTATGCACATGCAACCTATAGCTTCCAGGAAAGCAACCGCACACGCGACAGCGCCACTCTCGTGAATGGGCTAAAACTGATGAAATTAAGCGCGGAATTCGAGAAACGAAAGGATGAAGTGCTGGCAATTTTGCGAAACCCTCCGGAAATCGCCCCTTCAAATGATACGGAAGCGGGGCTGCCCAGCCCTTCGAAAGAAGTTAAGATCGAGGTAGTTGCGGTTGCGGAGGACTCCTCGAAGAACCTATTGCTTTACAGCATCGCAGGAATCGCGGTATTGATGGCGCTATACATATTCGTAATACGAAGGCCGGCAGAAACAAGCATCACTGCAATGCCGCGGAACGGCTCGAAACTAGAACGTGCAGAGGAGATGCTGCTCACGGGCAAGATGAGCGACAGGAGCTTCGAATATTTCAAGGAAAAGTATGGCAAGAAAGGAAAGGAAATAAAGGTTAAAGGGAAGGCTAAATAGGGCACATCAAATTGCATGAAAAATAGGGCAAGGGAAGAAGGGAAATTAAGTTGAAAGTAAAGAGCGGATGGAAACAGCGCGCCACCGAATGAGAGCGAATCAGCCATTCGTCGTTTCCTGCGCAACAATTTGCAATATCTCATTGCCCTGCACGATCGCGCTGATTGAAACGGGTATTGTCGCGTTCACAGTCGCATTCGTTGCGTAGAACGTAACTTCTTTGCTGGAAAGTATTGCCTCCAGCTGCGCCTCAATTTCATCCGTATTCAGAAGCGTTGCAAGTATTTTCCTGCTAGCAACTGGCTTCAATGGCAGGAACGCAGACTCTACCTCCTCAACCGCGGATTCCGAGTATTCGAACGCTATTGAAAGTGTCGAGTCCGGGAATTGCACCAACGATCTGTCAACCCCGATTTCCGCCAATTCATCCAGCAATAGGTTTTGATCCGAGAAATTGTCCTGGGCAACTGCGGAAATCTCCGATTCGGATTCGGAAACCGTTTGTATGAAGCTCATGTTCAGCAATTTCTGGAGAGTTTCGTTGCTCGAAGTGTTAATTGTGAAGCCGCTTTCTTTCGAGTAGGTGACGCTAGTAATGTTGACCGTCGAATTAAGCTTCCCCTTCGCAAAATCCTCGCTATAATCATTCCTTTGCGCCCAGGGGATCTTGAAGGTTTCACCCGCGTTCTCAAGGAGCTCATCAATGTGCGCCTCGCCTTCCGCATTCGTGAATGCCAAAGGTTTCTGCTGCGCGGGCTCCTCCGCCCTCACAAAAGGAATAGTATCCCCGCTTTTTCTTATGTATATTAGTAAAGTAATGGTTGAATTCTCCTGCGTCTCAGGCTGCACGAATGCATAGCATTGCGAGAATGAAGGCTGCTGGAGGCATTGGAGGTTGCTGCCCGAAAGCAGAATTGAAGAATTGCCATCTGAACTGGTAAAATTGAGCAGATCACCAACTTTCACATAACCGCGCTTGAAAATAGCGGGCTTGCAAATCTGCCGCAGGTTGCGGTCAAGCGTTTTAATTACATCGTCAATGCTCGCATTCTCCGTCAGGGAGATGCTAAAAAGCGCATTGTTGGGATCCGATGAAACACCATTGATTCCATCCAGTTTGCGTATTTCGGGCTCAACATCGGCTGTAGTATTGCAGATGACAAGCAATTCCCTCCCAATGCCGAGCACATACGCCTCGCTGGTGTTGATTCCGTCGAAAACAGTGCTGGTTGGCAAAACAGTCGGTTCTGGAGACGCTTCCGTTTGGGTGCCGCTGTAGGGATTTTGCGTGTACAGGAAAGCGACAATCTCGATCGCAAAAATCAAGATTAACGCTGCAGTGCCATATTTTATCAATTTGCCCCGATCCATGATTTCCCCCAATGCTAACTGTTTTAAATCGAAAAGAAGAAAATAAAAGGAGAGTTATATTGCTGCATTAGTTTATAACTTTTTTCTTTCAGTTAAACTAAGGGGGAGATCGATAAATGGCAGGCGAAGACAACACATTCCTAAAATTAGAGTTCTCGGTAAGCGATGAATTCGGCAAAATGGTTGAGACTACGGATGAGGAGGAGGCAAAAAAAGCAGGCATACACAATCCGAAGGCGAGGTATGGCTCTTCAATTGCAATCATGAGCGATCCGAGGCTGGTCAAGGGCTTCAAGGATGCGCTTGCCGCTGCAAAGGACGGCGTTGCGACAACAGCTTCCATCAAGAAGGGGGATGCATTCGGCGAGAGGCGCGAAGAGCTGGTTGTGCTGCTTCCGATGAAGAAGTTTGAAGAGGCAAACCTGCACCCTCAAGTCGGAATGGTGATTGATTTGGATGGCTCGCAAGGCCGGGTGCAAAGCATTTCCGGCGGAAGGGTGCGCGTCGACATGAACCATGAGCTTGCAGGAAAGGATATAATTTACAAATTCAAGATCCTGGAGCGCATCAGCGAACCGGAGAAGAAAATCAATGCAATCATAGAGGAGCAGCTGGGCCTTTTAAGCGCAGCGAAAGTAATCGGCGAGCTTGCAACGATTTCAATCCCGCAGGATGCGATGGGGAAAGACGAGTATCTGCACGGAAAATATGGCGCGATCCAGGCAGCACTGCAATTCATTCCAGAAATCAAGAAAATTGAATGGACTGAAGAATTTGTCCGTTCGGCGTAAGGTGAGAGGAGTGGTATCCAGGGAAGTGTTTGTGTTCCTCGTAGTTGTGCTTATTGCTGTGGGGGGAATATATGGCGTCTCAAATTCCAAACTGATCAAGCAGGAGGAGCTGCTGCCAATTCTTGTCGGGCTGGCCCTAATTTACTTCCTGCTTCCAAGGCTGTATGAATTCAAGGAATATGAAAGGGCAGTAGTGCTGCGTTTCGGGAAATATAACCGCACAGCCGGGCCCGGCTGGATATGGGTTTTCCCGATTTTTGAGAGGTATTTCACGGTCGATATGCGCGTTCAGACTTATGACACCAAGCCGCAGGAAGTGCAAACAAAAGATGACGTGCGGATCAAGGTCGATGTGGTCAGCTACATCCGCGTGACAAACCCCAGGAAGGTAGTTCTCGAGGTGCGCGATTTGGGGATGGCGATCACAAAGCTGCTTCAGGGGGAGATCCGGCTGATAATTGGAAAATTGGATCTGGACGAAGTGATTGAGGAGACCGAGGAGGTAAACGAGCATCTGTTCGGGAAATTGAAGGAAGTCGAAGAGGCATGGGGCTTTTTGGTATTGAGGATAGAATTGGAAACAATTGAGCTTCCCCCCACGCTTGTAGAGGCAAGGCACAAGGCGAGGGCCGCGAAGGAATACAAGGAAAAGGTGGAAATCGAGGCAAGCGCGCGCCAGATTGCCCTGGAGGTGCTCGACAAGGCGGCCAGCAAGATGAGCGACAAGACCATGACATACCTCTACCTGGATGCGTTGAAGAAGATTTCCGAGGGCAAGAGCAACAAGATCATCTTCCCGCTGGAGCTTTCGAAGCTTGCAAGCAATGTTGCAGCGAGCATGGGCGGGGATTCCAAGGACAAGGACAAAATGTACATGGAAATCTTCGAGGGGCTAAAGAAGGCTTATATTGAAAAGCAGAAGGATCTGCTAAACAAGTGATTTTCATGACTGAAATATCTTATGACGGCTTGAGGAAGATCCAGATGCAGGAGCGCAATTTCGGCGCGCTTTCAAGCTTGGATGAGGATTTTTACGAGAAATACAACCTCTGGGTTGCCGAGCAGAAGCGGCTTTTGCAAAAGGAGTTCGCAATCGAAACCCTGAAGGCGTATGAGAATGCGAAAAAGATCATCGAGGAGATTAGCGCCAAGCGCGAGCAGAAAATCGTTTTGAAAGTGCTCAAGGACATGCGCTCGGGTTCAATTGACACTGCGGGCCTTAGCAAGGAGGAGAAATCGTTTTACCTGAAGCTGCTTGCATCCGCAAAGGAATTCGAGGAGTCCGTTGTGCAATTCTCGGAAAAGAAGCCCGAATACAAGAAAGCGGAAGAGAAGGAGATTCAGAAGCTGCAGCAGAAGCTGCTCACAATCAAGATGATCGCCGGAATGGGCAAGTTCGTCGCACCTGACGGAACCACTTACGGGCCGTTTACGCCCGACCAGATAATTTCAATCGACAAGGACATCGCCGAACTCCTGCTGAAAAAGGGCATCGCCCTAAAGCCCGGCTCGGAAGCGGAAACCGAATCTGACGCGGAAGGCTTTGAGGAGAAGGTTTCCGAAAAAGAAGAAATGCCGGATACTGTCATAATGAATTAGGAGATTAAATGGAAATTTGGAAAAAAATCCTTTTGGGCATTGGAATAATTCTTCTTGCGTATGTAATCCTCGTAATTATCGTCGTCACCCTACGTTCGGACAATCATTTACCCGGATCGAACATTGCGCAATGCAAGGCCCAAATGATGATGACCATTTCCGGATGCATGAATGATGATGGGACTTGGAGATCGGAAGTGAGGGGATTGGAGTTCAATAAGACTGGCGTAAGTATGGAATGCGCCAATACCTTTCAGGGCACCAGCTGGTACAACGACAGCACTCACTTCAACTGCGGCGAAAAGCCGGGTTAAGGAAGGATTGGATGAAAATCAGCACTTGGGAAATGGTGATCAAAATCCTAGCCGGCATTGCGGCTCTCCTTCTAATCTATTTATGGTCCACCTTAAGGTAAACGGCAGCTCAAGGAATAGGTTAATAAACTCTAAACGTAATAATTACGTTGGTGAACGTAAATGGTAAGTTTGACGCTTTCCGTCCCGCCGCTGCTTCGGAAGCGCATGCACCGCCATAGGCACATACGCTGGTCGGAGCTCGTAAGGGCCACGATAGAAAAACAGCTTGATGAGCTGGAGGAGGCTGATGCGATCGCTGCAAAAAGCAAACTCACACAAAAGGACGTCGACGAGATTTCAAGGAAGATAGACGCTGAAATGGCCGCACACTTCGAGGGGCTTAGGCATGCAGCTCGTAATTGACGCAAACATCTTCTTTTCGGCGCTCCTGAAGGATTCGTACAGCCGAAGGCTCATCCTTGATGGGCGGATCCAACTCTTCGCACCGAAGTTCCTTCTTTCCGAATTTGAAAAGCATTCTGCCGACATGCTCGTGCGGTCAAAATTGGATAGGGATGAATTCGGGCGGATTTATATTTTGCTGATCCAGAGGATAATTTTCATTGAGGAATCCGAACTGATGCCATATCTTCCGGCGGCGTATTCCCTCATTGTGGATAAAAAGGACGCACCCTATGTCGCAACCGCTCTGTGCGTGAACGCGGAGGTCTGGAGCAACGACAGGCATTTCCGGAAAGGGAGGGTGAGGAACTGGGCTACTGCGGAGCTCATATCGGTTGCTTTTGAATGATGCACTGCGACAGGCGTAATGCCGGATTGATTCGACGCGAAGCTCAAGGAATAGGTTAAAAACCCTTATTCACAGAATATATGTTCGCTTTTTCTAATTATTCAAAATTAGAAGGGTAGAGTCAGGAATATTTTTTCAAGGTGCAAGGTATATGATAGTTCCAAAGGAAATCAACACGTATTGCCCCACTTGCAGGAAGCATCGGGTGCACAAGGTAAAGGTTAGCACAAGCAGGTACAAGGCAGGAAGAACATTGGCATGGGGAACAAGGAAGCACGAAAGGAAGCTTGCAGGAATGCATGGAAAAGTGAAGGGCAAGGCGAAAGTGAAGAAGCAGGGAATTCGGAACAAGCTGATGCTTGAATGCCCCGTGTGCCACAAGAAGCACGAAACAGTTACAACCGGAAGGATGAAGAAGAAGTCAGAATTGGCGAAGTGATGATAATGGCAAGATTTTTGAAAGTTCAATGCGAATGCGGCGCGGATCCCGAAATTGTTTACGGCGACTCCAAGCAGCATAGGCATTGCAAAAAATGCGACCGCGAATTGGTCGAGCCAAGGGGCGGAAGGGCGAAGATCAACGGCCGCATAATTGAAGTGTTAAGTTAAGCAAAAACAGGGGCGAATGGGAATAAGTGGCTAATTATCCGGAGTTGGGCGAATTCGTAATTGTAAGCGTAAACAAGATCATGCCCTACGGCTCGTTCTGTTCGCTTGACGAATACGGGGGCATCGAGGCTTTCCTGCACGTTTCGGAAGTGTCTTCGGGCTGGGTCAAAAATATCAGGGATTTCATAAAGGAGGGGCAAAAAATAGTCGCATTGGTCTCGCGGATTGACCTGGAAAAGCACCAGATTGATTTGAGCCTGAAGCGGGTCAGCGAATCGGACAGGAAAAGGAAACTCGAGAGCTTCCAGCTCGGGAAGCGCGCCGAGAAATTGCTTGAAAGGGCAGCAATCAAGCTCAAGAAAAAATATGCGGATGCGCAAAGGGAGGTCGCACCGATATTAATAGCCGAATACGAGGACCTTTACTCCGCGTTTGAAAAAATCAAGGAGGGGGAGATCAGCGAGAAGATACCACCACTCTGGGTGATTGCGCTCAAAGAGGTTGCCGAGGCTGAAATCAAGGAAAAGGTGCTCAGCAGCAGGGCGGAAATTCGGCTCCAAAGCTTTGAAAGCAACGGCGCGGATCGAATCAAGGATGCGCTGATGAAAATCCAAAAAGGCATACCGGGAGTGCAGGTTAAGTACGTTGGCGCACCGGTTTATTTCGTTGATTTCAGGATGAAGGAGCATAAGGACGAGGACAAGGTAATCGCAAAAATAACCAAAATACTCGAGGCGGAACCGGGCCTGGAATTCTCAGTTGCAAAAGCGAACGAGTGAACACGGCATGGCAGGACTTATGAGGGCATGCAAGAATTGCGGGCAGTATACGCTCAAGCCGGAATGCAAAAAATGCAATATGCAAACAAATGCTGCGCATCCTTCAAAATATTCCAAAGAGGACAGATATGCCATTTACAGGCGGAAGGAATTATTCCCCCAGTTCTTCAAATAAAAAAAACCTCAGTTAAATGATACGTTAATAAATCAAGATCAGGTATTATTTCTTTTATCGCTTCTTAAGAGGGGAAAAACGGGTAGATACACATGAAGGACATTGCAAATGACAGGATGCTACAATTGACTTCGTCCCATATCCGGCTAAGGAAAAAGGTCGCGCCAAAAAATCCGGTCCTGATAGTGGGATTGCCGGGGATTGGCTTTGTGAGCAAGCTCGCAGTCGACCACCTCGTAAAAACATCCAAAGCGGAGCATTTCGCGACACTGTACTCGCCGAATTTCCCGAATCAGGTAATTGCACTCAAGTCCGGCAACTTGAAGCTATTTTCGATGCGCTTCTTCTACAAGAAATTCAAGGGAAGGGATGCGATCATACTGAAAGGCGATGTGCAGCCCCTGACTGTCGAGGGCCAATACGAGGTTTCCGCAAAAATCCTGAATTTCTTTCGGGAAATGGGCGGCAACGAGGTGGTTGCGATGGCAGGCTATGCAGTCAACAAGAAAATCGAGAAGCCAACCGTGTTTTGCACTTCAAACTCCAGGTCCCACCTGAAATATTTCCTGGATTTGGGAGCAAAGCGCAATGATGCAATCATCCCGATAGTCGGAATGGCAGGATTGGTCCCGGGAGTTGCCAGATTATTCGACATCAAGGGCTCTTGCCTTTTGGTGGAAACTCCGGGCCAGGCAATCGACTCCGTTGGCGCGGCCACACTTTTAGATATGCTTTCAAAGGTCGTGAGGGAAAAAATCGACATAAAAGAGCTTGAGGGCAAGGCAAAGAAAACCGAGGAAGTGATCAAGAAGATCGAGCAGCAGGCCGTAAAGGAAGGGGGCCAGCTTGATGACGTGTCCAAGAGGGAGGTTCAAACGTATATTCATTGACACCCAATGGGGGGCTGCCCTACTCGTGTCACGCAGACTTTGCGTCTGCTGAACCGCGAAGCAAGCTTCACGGTTGCCTCTACCCCTTCTGAATTAGCCCATCAAATTTAATTCCGCAACACCTCCAGGGGAAACCAGTTTCCCCTACTCGTGTTGCCTCTACCCCTTCTGAATTAGCCCATCAAATTTAATTCCGCAATTTAGCTCTTTATCCGATAATGTGAACGCCTTGCCAGTTGCCTTGAGCATCATCAGGGGGAAGAACCTCCATTCCTCCCTGCTCACCTTCCATGCGACATAATAAGGGATTGCGGTGCGTTTTTCGAACTCCTGCATCAATTCCATCCGCCCCTTTTCAATCCAGAGGTTGCCGGAATTCCACGCCTTGCATTCGACGGCGAACTTCTTGGTCGAGGAGAGCACGATCAGATCAGGGGATGTATGGTCATGCGCGCTGCCGGCCGCCCTCACGACGAAGAATCCCCTTGCCTCGAACATCTTCTTTAGCTGCCTCTCGTAGTTTGCGCCCTTGCTTGACATAAATAAATATTAAGCGGGGCTGTTAAAAAATAGAGGGAATGTAAGTATTAACGGTCGAGTGAAGATTTATGGCAAAAACACCCAAATTCAAATTTCTGGACCATAGGGCCGACATGTTCATCGAGGCGTACGGCAGGACATTTCCGGAGGCGCTCGAGAATGTGGCTGAGGGGCTGTTTGAAACGATTGCCGATTCAGAAAAATTGAAGGAGAAAAAAAAGCTGCAAATAATTGAGAATGCACCCACATTAGAGCAGCTCACAACGTACCTTTTGAACAAGGTAGTTTCCGAAGGCGATGCGAGGGAGATGATGTTCCGGAAATTGAAAGTGGGGAAATTTTCCGGAAAAGAGGGGAATTACCATATTTCAGCCTCAATTTCCGGGCAGGAGGCGGTGCACAAGCTCGGAAGGATGTATGTGAAGGCGGTAACGCATCACGAAGCGAATGTGAAACACGAGAAGGGCAAGTGGACAATCAAGATATTGCCGGATATTTAGCTGGTTCGCATGAAAATAATCGCAAAGGGCGCGGAAGCGGAAATTGTCGAGAAGGATTGGAATGGAAGGAAAGCGATATTGAAAATGCGCGTAAAGAAGAGGTACCGGATCGAGGAATTGGACAAGCGGCTGCGGATCTCCCGGACGAAAAGGGAATCGAAGGTGCTCTTTGCCGCAAAAATGGCCGGCATCCGCTGCCCCATCCTATACGATGCGGACATGGAAAAAACCGAAATATTGCTCGAAAAAATCGAGGGCGAGAGGATCCGGGAGCTGCTGCAGAAAAATGTTAAAAAAGCGGAAAAATACCTGCCTTTGATTGGCGTGGAATTGGCAAGGCTGCACAATGCAAATATCATCCACGGCGATTTTTCCACTGCCAATGTGATGGTGGGAAAAAAGGGCGAAATCACGATAATTGATTTCGGCCTCTCGGATTTTTCCGCTTCGATTGAGGATAAGGCAATGGATTTATTGATATTCAAAAAAAGCACGAACGGAAGGGAATTTGCGCTGTTGCTGAAGGGATACTCCAAAGCGAGCAACAATCCCAAAGGGATAATCCGGCAGCT
>JAZDKC010000020.1:0-32214 GCA_043803465.1 Microcaldota archaeon | reverse complement strand
ATAACATAGTCAGCTTCTTTCCTTTGCTTCTTTGTTGGTTGGGCTGAGCCACTTTTAATTTAAACATTTTCCCAGCTTGTTTTTCCGCGTTCTCTATATGCGCAATCCGATCCCCTTCCGGTGCGCCTAACGTCACCCGTACCTTTTAAATCTGAAATAACATCTGTTTCTGCGATACTGCCTTTAATTTTATTGTCAATTAGTTGGTTTTTACGTTTAATTCTTCTATCGATAGCATCCATTAAATCACCAATTTTTCAATGTTTTCGCTCTTATTAAACATTACGATTCTTTTTTAAGTCCTTTGATAGTTAAACATTTGCCGCCCATTTTTTTCTCTTTTAGCTGCAATAGCCCCAGCAGCGAATCAGGATCAGAATTCACCTCTTGCAAGATATTAAAAAGGCTGTTTCTCTTTATTTACGAGAGGGGTTGAATGAGGATAGGGATACTTACAGGCACTCGTCCGGACATGATAAAGATGGCGCCGATTTACTGGGAGGCGAAGAGGAGGGGGCATTCACCGGTGCTTATTCATACGTCGCAGCATTTTCCGTACCACTTGTTTGAAGGCGTGTACAGGGACCTCGAACTGCCGTTCCCGCCGCATTATTCGGTGCAGTACGGGCTGGTGAAAAAACTCGGAGTGCATGCATCAAGGATGGCATACAGCCTGGATGAGAGCGCAAACCTTGGGCTTTCGAAGAGGTTCGAGAACCTTGCAACAAAAGTGGTTTCCAGGAGGCCAAATCCAGCCGCGACTGTAGGGAAAATAATTTTGGAACTAAATGAGCTTTTCCAGGGGGATCTGAAGGATCTGGATATTTTGCTGACACATGGAGACACGCTCACCAGCATGGCGGGCGCGATTGCAGCATCATTGAACGTGATTCCTGTTGGCCACGTGGAAGCGGGCCTTCGAACATTCTCGAAGGAGCCTTTCCCGGAGCAAATAGATACGCGTGTTTCAGACGCATGCGCAGACCTCTATTTCGCCGCAACAAAAACAAACGAAAGGAATTTGCTCAATGAAGGGTTCAAAAAGGAGAGGATTTTCACAGTCGGGAATACCGTTGTGGATGCAGCCATATTCGCTGCCAAGAAGGGAAAGCGCAGCAGGCGGTTCTTCGAGAGGCTCGGATTCGATTTCAGCAAGAAAATAATCTACTTCTCCTGCCACAGGAGGGAGAACCTGATGCATGAGAAGAGGTTCAAAGCAATAGTTCAGGCAATTGCGGAAATGAGCGATGGGGGCTATTTGGTGCTTTGGTCGGTCAGGCCGGGCACACAGGAGGCAATAAAGCAATTCGATTTGGAAAAGGGGCTCAAAAAGCACCCAAATCTCATTCGGGTTTCCGAAATCCCAAAGTATTCGGACATCATGTTCTTCATTAGCAAATGCCACATGGTTGCAACGGACTCTGGAAGCATTCAGGAGGAGACTGCTGCATTGCATGTGCCAACAGCAACATTGCGATATGTTACAGATAGGCCCGAGAGCGTGGAGGCAGGAGTCAACATGCTTGCAAAACCGGCAACAAAGGAAAAGGTGCTCGAAGTGCTCAAACGGGTAGCTTCTAAAACGGTTAATAAGCAGATGCGCGTAAAGAAGAATCCGTATGGGGAGGGCAATTCTTCGGAGCTCATCCTCGATGCAATTGAAAAATTTTCAGGCAAATTAATAGAGTGGGAACATGAACACTAAGGAAAGCATTGTTTTCGGAGCCGCAATAATCCTGGGGCTGGCGGGATTTTTCCTGTCGTATTACACTACCAATGGCAATGGGGCATATTGGTGGGATGAGGGGGAATACGGAATACTTTCAAGAAGCCTTAGCACCAACGGCTTTTTTGGATTCTTCGGTGCACCGAGCTTCAGGTCGCCGATGCTGCCCGAATTCATAGCGATTTTCCGTGCATTGGTGGGGAACCTTGCATGGTCCGTCACCATACCCTTCTTTTCCGCCATGAGCGCCATGGTCATCTTCATAATCGGCAAGAAATTATACGATTGGAAGGCGGGGATCATTGCTGGAGTGGCAATGCTGTTCTCGAGCCTTTACATATTCTATTCAGGAAGGATGCTCACGGAGATCGTGGGGGTTTTCTTCAGCGCGCTTTCAATTTATTTCTTCTACCAGGCGTTTGAGACGAACAGGAAGAGGGATTTCATACTTGCGACATTGTTCATCGCATGCGGCTTCCTGGTGTTCTACAGGTACTTGATGGTAATTGCGGGAATGGGCTTGTTCGCAATCATTTTCAGGTTCTCGGGCCTGTTGAAGAATTGGAAAAACCTTTTGATGTCGGGGGCCCTTCTTCTTGTAATCCTGTTGCCGCTGTTTGTTTACAGCACCACCTACTACGGCTCGCCTCAGGGCATGTTCACAACGCAATATTTGGGCCAGTCGCAGGTTGAGCCTACGGAATGGTTCATTTACGGTGGCGGGCAATGGATGATTTTCCACATTTTTTCGAATGAGCTGCTGGTATTCCTTTTGATAATGGCCATGATTTATGCACTGCTTTTCAGCAAGCGCGAACTTGGATATCTGAGCTTGATGTTCCTGATCATTTTCATTTCCGCAAGCGTGCTTCTGAACCACAAGGAGGACAGGTACCTTCTGCCGATGTTCCCGGTAGCATATCTAGCAGTTGGCGTGTTTAGTGCGGAAATCATCACAAAGGCATACAGGGGCATCAGGGGCTTTGGCCTCGAAGGCCAGAAAAGCGAAATCGCCGCATTCAAGATGCTTGGGGGGGTCATCGTCATTGTCATGCTGTATTATGCCACATTCGGAAACATCACGCCCGCGTTTTCATTGTATGAAAGCAAGAAGCCTTCTTTTGGGGAGGTTAAGCAGGCGGCAATTTTTGTTCGGGACAATTCACTGCCAGATGAAGTGCTCATGACTGATTCGGTGACGGCGATGTTCCATTCCGAAAGGCCATCAATTGGATTTCCACCCGCGAACATTACCGCGATGCTGGATGATGTAAAAACCAAAAAGCCGTCATATTTGATCATAGATGTTTATGAGTCGCGCGACATGTATATACAGGCGATCAACACCTTCAGGAATATCACAACCCCCACGAATTCGATCGAATATGTGCTCCTGAACTCAGACAAGTTCCTATTCCTTAAGGCCATACCATCGGAACAATCTCCATATGCGATGGTATTCAAAATTGCCCAGGTGAACTAATTGAAACTCTCATTCATTGGTGCGGGCTATGTGGGCCTGGTTTCCGCGGCAGGCTATTCAAGGCTGGGAAATGAAAGTGCCTGCATTGATTTGGATGCCAACAAGGTCAAGCAGATTAACAGGGGAATCCCGCCGATTTATGAGGAAGGGCTGGAGGCGCTTTTGAAAAAACTTGTGGCTGAAAAAAAGTTGGGCGCAACGCAGGAATATTCGGGAGCTTCCGATTCAGAGGTCATTTTCATTTGCGTAGGCACGCCTTCGAGGAAGGATGGCTCCGCGGATTTGGGATATGTGCAAGCTTGCGCAAAACAAATCGGAAAGGAGCTAAAGAATACTAAGAAATTTGTTGCCGTGGTTGTAAAAAGCACAGTCGTTCCTGGAACCACAGCCGATATTGTTTTACCAATTTTAGAGAAGGAAAGCGGAAAAGTAGCCGGAAAGGATTTCGGCATAGCAATGATGCCCGAATTCCTCAAGGAAGGAACCGCTTTGGAGGATTTTTCCAACCCGGACAGGATTATAATTGGCTGCGAGGATCGGAAAACACTGGAAATATTGAGGAAATTGCACTCTAATTTTAAGTGCCCGATTCTCGAAGTGCCCATTCCGGCAGCTGAGATGATAAAATATGCGAGCAATTCTTTCCTAGCGACAAAAATCTCATTCATCAACTTCCTTGCAAACCTTTGCGAAAAAACCGGAGTGGATATTGACGAGGTTGCCAGGGGAATGGGGCTGGATTCGCGGATAGGAAAGCATTTCCTGAAAGCGGGCCCGGGCTTCGGCGGGAGCTGCTTTCCCAAGGACGTAAAGGCGCTGATGGCTTTCTCGGAAGAAAAAGGGATCGAATCCTTGATTCTGGAGGCGGTACTGGAGATCAATTACTTGCAGCCGATGCGGATGATTGAACTCGCTTCTGAAGAAATCGAATTGAAGGGAAAAAAGGTTGCAGTCTTGGGGCTCGCATTCAAACCGGATACGGACGATGTAAGGGAATCGCCTGCAATACCCGTGGTTAAGGAGCTCGAGAGAATTGGATGCAAAATTTTTGCGTATGACCCAAAGGCGTCGGAAAATTTCAGAAAACTATTCCCCAAAATATCGTATGCGGCATCAATGGCCGCGGCTCTGAAGGAAACGGAAGCGTGCTTCATAGTGACGGATTGGGAGGAATTCAAAAAACCGCTTGGTTATTATGAAAGCTTGATGAAATACCCATTGATCATCGATTCCAGGAGAATTTTGGATTTGAATGGAAGGAAAAAAGCAATTTACAAGGCAATTGGGAAAAAAGCATAATTAGGAGATGGAAATGAGAGTTTTAATCACGGGCGGATGCGGATTCATCGGAAGCCATTTGAGCGGGGCATTGCTTAGGAGGGGCGATGATGTGGTCTGCATAGATAATTTCGACCCATATTATGCAAAGGAAGTGAAAATGAGGAATCTGGCGCTCCTAAGGAAGGAAAAGCGCTTCGCATTCGAGGAAATGGATGTGCGAGATGCAGGAGTATGCAAATTAATGAAGGAACACTCCATTGAAAGGGTGGTGCACCTTGCTGCAAGGGCCGGAGTGAGGCCTTCACTCGCATTGCCGTTCGTTTATGAGGAAATTAACGTCAAGGGAACCCTGAATATGCTAGAGGCAGCAGCAGCTAACAACATCGGGAATTTCATATTCATTTCTTCCTCATCAGTTTATGGGAATTGCCCAACTACCCCCTGGAAGGAGGAGTACGAACCGCTGCCGGCCTCGCCATATGGCGCGTCGAAGCTCGCGGGCGAGGCGTACGTGCGCACCTATTCGGAGCTGTACGGGTTGGCAACGAGCTGCTTGCGATACTTTTCCATCTATGGCCCGCGGCAGCGGCCGGATCTCGCGCTGGTGAAATTCACGGATTCAATCATGAAAGGAAAGCAAATTGAAATGTTCGGGGATGGCACAACCATGAGGGATTACACATATGTTTCCGATGCGGTTGATGGCACAATTTCCGCACTCGACAAGAAGTTCAAATACGAGGTTTTCAACATCGGCAACTCGGACCCCGTGCAGCTCAAGCGGTTAATAAATATTCTTGAGCAGAAATTGAAACGGAAAGCGGCCATAAGGCAGCTTCCGGAGCAGAAGGGCGATTTGAAGAACACCTACGCGGATATTTCCAAGGCAAGGAAAATGCTCGGATATTCGCCGAAAGTGAAAATAGAGGAAGGGATCGGGAATTATCTGGATTGGTTGCAGAAAAAGTGAAAAAATATGTTCATCTCAATTGTGGTGCCGCTATACAACGAAAAGGAGAGCGTGCCGCAGCTCGTTCTCGCGCTCAGGAAGGAAATGGCCATATTGAAGCGCAGGAAAATCAAAACGGAAATAATCCTGGTGGATGATGGAAGCTCTGATGGCACATTTGAGGAGATATCCAAGGCGTCGAAAAAAGATAAACGCATCCGGATTGTCAAATTCAGGCGGAATTTCGGGCAGACTGCGGCATTCGACGCTGGCTTCCGGCAGGCAAGGGGGGACGTCATAATAACGATGGATGGTGACCTGCAAAACGACCCCGCAGACATACCGCTTCTTTTGAAAGAGCTTTCAAAGGGGTACGATGTGGTGAGCGGCTGGAGACACGATAGGCAGGATGCAAGAGTTACCAAGAAATTGCCCTCCCTGATGTCAAATTATCTGGCAAGATGGCTAACAGGCCTTCAGCTTCATGATTTCGGGTGCTCATTGAAGGCGTACCGAAAGGAGACTCTTCAAAATATCCGGCTTTTCGGCGAGATGCATCGGTACATCCCGGGAATCCTTTTCACAAAGGGATACAAGATTTCCGAGGTAAAAGTGAAGCACCAGGTTAGGAAATTCGGGTACACCAAATACAACATCACAAGGCTCCTGAAAGGCTTCCTTGACCTGCTTTACATCAAATTCTGGTCGTCCTATTCCACGAGGCCGCTGCATTTGTTCGGGCTAATAGGCTTCATTTTGTTCGCTTTTGCAGGTGCGATCAGCATTTTCAAGCTGTTCATGCTCTTTGCGTATGCGCAGCCGATCACGGTTTCCCCCGCGCTGCTTCTTGCAGTGCTCTCTGCCATCATCGGCATGCAATTCATCATCTTCGGCTTCCTGGGAGAAATTTCGGTGCGCACCTACTACAATACTTCGAAGGAAACCGAATATGAGATTGAGCGGATTATTTGAGCTGCGCAACATTGGCGGATTTTACGAGTGAAGTTTATGTGCGGAATTGCCGGAATGGCTGGTTGCAGCGATAAAAAGTTGCTTAAGGGAATGTGCAATATCATCACGCATAGGGGCCCGGATCATGGCAGCTATTTTACGGATAAGAATATTGCGCTCGGCTACAGGCGGCTTTCCATCATCGACCTGAAGGGCGGAAACCAGCCGATTTTCAACGAGGATGGCGACACCGCAATAGTGTTCAACGGGGAAATTTACAACTACAAAGATTTGAAGGGGATTTTGGAACAGCGGGGGCACCGCTTCAAAACTAACTCGGACACCGAAACAATCGTTCACGGATATGAGGAGTGGGGGGCCGAAATTGCAAACAAACTGCGCGGGATGTTCGCATTCGCGATTTGGGACGGCAAAAAGCGCGAACTGCTCCTTGCAAGGGATAAATTCGGGAAAAAACCGCTTTACTACACGATTGCGGATGGCGTATTCGGTTTCGCGTCGGAGATCAAATCACTCGTGCTGATGCCAAAATTCAGCAAGGATTTGGATTACAGGGCAGTGGATGCGTTCCTGGCGTTCAGGTTCATCCCATCGCCCCGGACGATTTTTCGGAATGTCAAAAAGCTTCAGCCAGGAAATCACCTTATTTGGAAGAATGGAAAAATATTCACCAAAAAATATTGGGAGCTGCATTATGCGCCGGAGAATCATTCGGAGCATTATTTTGCGAAAAAGGTGCTTGCAGCAGCCGAGGAGGCAACACGCATTAGGCTAATGTCGGAGGTGCCGCTTGGCGCATATCTTTCCGGGGGGCTCGATTCCTCAGCTGTTGTTGCGCTGATGGCAAAAAATTCTGAATCGGCAGTAAAAACATTTTCAGTGGGATTTGGAGTCGAAAAGTATGATGAGCTGCCCTACGCAAAACAGGTTGCCGAGGCATTTTCAACAGACCATCACGAATTGGCTGTAACTCCGGATTCAATCAAGGAACTGCCCGGAATAGTATGGCATTTGGATGAGCCCATGGCGGACCCTACAGCCATACCAACCTACCTGCTCTCAAAATTTGCGAAGCGGAAGGTCAGCGTGGTGCTGACAGGCGAGGGCGGGGACGAGGTTTTTGCGGGATATGAGCAATACAAAATCATGAATATCGCATACACGTACGGATTGGCGGTTCCAAAAGTGGTAAGGAGGCACATCATCCCTCATGCTGTGAAGGCGGTCCCCAAATCTGTTCTCGACAGGTTTTTCAAATATTCCTCTGCGCTGGGAAAGAAGGGCATTGAACGGTTCTCTTCTTTTGTTGCGGATTTGGATAGCCCCGCAAGAAGCTATTTGGAGCTTGTGCAAATTTTTTCTGAAAAAGAGAGGGAAGAGCTGTATTCGAGTGAACGAATAAGAAGCGAAGACTACACCGCTTACGCATCAAAAATCTTCAACCACGGAATTGCGCGCAACAACCTTACTTCGCAAATGCAGCTGTTCGATATTGCAACGGAATTGCCGGATGACCTCTTGATGAAAGTGGATAAGATGACAATGGCTGCGTCAATTGAGGCGCGCGCACCCTTGCTGGATGTGCCGCTTGCGGAAATCGCCTTCTCAATTCCCGCGGCAATGAAATTGAAGGGCTCGAATGAGAAGTACATCTTCAGGAAGGCAATGGCAGGCGTTCTGCCAAAAACAATCGCGAAAAGGAAGAAGGCGAGGTTCTTCGTCCCGATAGATTACTGGTTCGGCGGGGACCTGAAGCACATTGCGCATGAACTGCTATTGCAGCCTGAAAGAAAATTGTTTAATAAGGCCGCCGTAAGTAAGATATTGCAGAATTATTCGCATTCGAAGGCATATGCTGCAAGGCAGATCTGGAATCTGGTAAGCCTGGAACTCTGGATGCGCACCTTTATCGATCAGGAAACACCAAAGCGTGTGCCATTCGAGAGATTGATTGGATGAGGAGCATGGAGTTCAAACGCGCACTGGTGACTGGGTCTGGAGGATTCATAGGCTCGGCGCTCTGCTTGCACCTGAAAAAGAGGCACATATTCGTGCGGGGGTTTTCAAAGGAGAAGGAGCGTTTTTCGGATGAAAGCATTGCAGGCGACCTGAAGGATTTTGAGGCACTTGAAAGGGCGTGCAAAGGAATTGATGTTGTTTTCCATCTTGCCGGAATGGCATATCCAAGCAATACGGGAACGTTCACGCAAGAAGAAATCGATGTGAACGTGAAAGGCACGCTCAACGTTCTTGAAGCAGCGAAAATGAACGGAGTAAAAACCGTGGTTTACGCGTCCTCAGCTTACGTGTATGGCAAACCAGTGAAACTCCCGATTTCCGAAAACCATCCGCTTTTACCCGACACGTTTTACGGTTTCTTCAAATTATTGGGGGAGGAGAGCTGCAAATACTATTCGCGGAACGGCTTGCGGTGCGTAATCGCAAGGATATTCAACGCATTCGGGAAGGGGCAGCAGAAAAGGGTCATTCCGGACCTGATAAGGAAAGCGGAGGCTGCAGGGGATGAGTTGGCGGTAGGCGGGAATTCTGCCGACTCGCGCGATTTCATAGGCATTGACCGGGTTGTCGAGGCGTTTTTGCTGCTTGCAGAGAAGGCCGAAAACGGGGAGGCGTACAATGTTGCATCAGGGACCGAAACAAACATGCGGGACTTGGCAGAATTGATCTGCAGCGCATTCAAAAAGAAGAGTAAAAGCTTTAAAAAACGCGTAACGCATAATTTCAATAATTCAAATGCTAGGAGGAATGTGGCCGACATTTCCAAAATTGCGGGCCTCGGCTTCGGGCCCCGGAAATTGGAAGTGTTGCAAATAATGGATCTGATATGAGGGATTACCATGAAAAAGGCGCTTATTACGGGCATTACAGGGCAGGACGGCTCCTACCTCGCGGAACTCCTGCTGGGGAAGGGTTACGAGGTATGCGGGATCGTGAGGAGGCAGAGCTCGCCAAATTTCTGGAGGATCGAGCACCTGCTCGATAAAATCGAGCTCATGGAGGGCGACCTCACGGACCAACAGTCCATAAATGCAGCTGTAATCGATTCGAAACCGGATGAGGTATACAACCTCGCAGCGCAATCATTCGTTAAAACCTCATTCAGGGAGCCGGTGCATACATCCGAGATAACAGGCTTGGGTGCACTCAGGGTGCTCGAGGCGATCAGGTACAATGCGCCTCATGCGAAATTTTACCAGGCAAGCAGCAGCGAGATGTTTGGAAAGGTGCGCGAGACGCCCCAGAAGGAGGACACGCCGTTTTACCCGCGTTCCCCTTACGGCTTTTCAAAGGTGTTCGCGCATTTTGCAACCATCAATTACAGGGAAAGCTACAATTTGTATTCCTGCAGCGGCATTTGCTTCAACCATGAATCGCCCAGAAGGGGGATTGAATTCGTCACAAGGAAGATCAGCGATGCAGTTGCAAAAATCCACCTGAAAAAGCAGAAGGAGATCATTCTTGGCAATTTGAATGCCGCAAGGGATTGGGGATTTGCGGGCGATTATGTCGAGGCGATGTGGCTGATGCTCCAGCAGAAGAGCGCCGACGATTACGTGATTGCAACTGGTGAGGTGCACACGGTCAATGATTTCCTGACCGAGGCATTTTCCGTAATCGGGATTTCCGATTGGGAAAAATATGTGAAAACAGACCCGCGGTTCATACGGCCCGCCGAAGTCGACAACCTCAGGGGAGATGCAGCCAAAGCGAACAGGGTGCTCGGCTGGAAGCCCCGAACGACATTCAAGCAGCTGGTCAAGATGATGGTGGATGCAGACATAAAAAGGAACGAGCAAAAATAAAATTCGGGGGAAATGGGGATTGATGAAGGCTATTTTGTGAAACGCAATTGGATCTTTTGTAATAACATTTTAAGGTGAATATTGATGTCAGAATCCGAATTGGAACGCGCACAGGTGCATTATTTGCCCAACATGAAAATGAGGGACTACAAGCGCTCCAATGATTATAAGAAAATGCGCAGGCTAATTGAGCTGTGCGGAACTGGGAATAAAATCCTGGACGTGGGGTGCGGCGGAGGGTTCATCGGCAAGATTTTGATTGATAATGGAAATGACGTCTTTGGCGTTGATTTGCAGGATGAACCCTTGGCAGAAGCGAAGAGGAAGGGCCTGAAAGTCAAAAAGGCGCGCGCGCAGGATTTGCCTTTCGGAAACGGAACATTCGATATTGTGATAATTCCCGAAGTGATCGAGCATTTCGTGGAAACGGATTCAGCATTGAAGGAGGCAAAAAGGGTCCTGAAAAAACACGGCAAGCTGATCGTAACAACCCCGAACTTCACATCGTTTCGGGACCGCATACTCGTGTTCTTCGGGCATATGCCCGCTTATTCGATGCATACGGATCATGTGAAATTCTTCAATAAAAAGAGGCTCGCAGAGACGGTGGAGGCGGCAGGATTTCGGCTGATCCGGGTTTATGGAAGTGCGCTCGGAGTTCCAATCCCGGGGAATGCGAAATTGTTCTTCTTCCTCGACGGGATAATGCCAACAACCTTCCTCGAGTGCCTGATAGCATACGCTGAAAAAAAGTGATGGTAGCTGCTATTTTCCTGCAACATTACGGTGAACCCGGTAATAGAGCGGGAGGACCTTGTCCTTCAGGAAATACGTTTTAACGCGTTCTATTGCAATCCTGCTGCAGGCGGAATAAGCGGCTCGATCCGTAAGCAATTTCTTGATCGCTTGCGCCAATCCCTTAGAGTCCCCTTTTTTCACGATTATCCCTGCGCCACCAACGCCCTCCCTCAGGCCCAGATCATCTGAGCATACAACGGGCTTCCCATACGCCATGGCTTCCATTACCACGAACGCCATCCCTCCCCGTAAAATTGATGGAAACACGAGGATGTCGCATTCTGAATAAAGTGCAGCCATTTTCCCATCCGGCACAAATCCCCGGAACTCGATTCGGTCGAGGATTCGAAAGCGTTTGCTAATTTCCCTTACTTTCTGCTGTTCGACCGGAGGCCCGGCAAGGATCAGCCTGAATTTGAGGTCATCCTCGATTTTGGAAAGCGCATCAAGAAGCACATAAATGCCCTTGTTTCGCACAAGCCTGCCCATGAATAAAATTTCGTTCTTTTTCGAGGGCTTCCCGATCGGCTTCTGCAGCTTGAAATATTTGTCGTCTATCCAATTTCCAATATCGATCACTTGTTTTTCCGGGAATTCGGCCTCCATCTTGCGCTGAAAGGTAGGCCCTATGGTCGTAATTGCATCGGCTGTTCCAAACGCCCATCTGGATATTGGCCATTTCCATTTGCTTTTCCTTTGCCAATCGAATAATTCCCACTCGAAAAGCGTCGCAATGTATTTTTTCCCTAAAATCCGCGCAACTAAAGCAGCCGGGATTATTGCGGTCATGGTGTAAAACGAGTGGACGGTCTTTATGTTATGCTTAAGGCAAAGCCAAATTCCCAAAAAGAAATATGCCATGCTCCTTACAATGAACGAAGTGTGCATGAATGGGAGGTCGAATTTGTGCACAATTACGCCATTTACTTTGTAGGTGCAGTTTCCCTCATCCTTCCGGGCAGGAGAAAGCACATGGACCCCCAAGCGCCTTGATGCGAGATATTCGGCCACACCGGTCACATGCCTTTCGGTGCCGCCTTGCAGCGGATACGAAAAATCGGATATCAACAGAACGTTCATGCGCATACGCCGGAATTATTTTGAACTGGGGGGTTTACCCTGGGCATCCACCCTAAAAATCCAACATTATTGCCTTTCGCAAAGCAGGTTTAAATTATATGCGGGGCTGCTCCTGGCGGTCCGTATCGTCTCCGCAAGCAACTCGTCGGTCAGCGGCTCCAAATGTCCCGGTTTGCCCCGGGAAATTACCTTGATTTTGAAACCGAGCTTTTTGAGCACATCAATCAGCGCAGTTGGTTTCCGGTAGAATGCTGGCGCGTATTCAATCAGAACCTTCATTTTCTTGTTCTTCCGGAAAGTTTTTTCAGCGCCCTTGAGAACCAGCAGTTCGGCGCCCTCGACATCAATCTTCATAAGATCGACTTTCTTGGCGTTTTTCAATGCACCATCCAACGTGACGGTTTCGACTTCCTCCCATACATAATCCGAGACAATATCCTCCTTCAGCAGCGAATTGTTCCCGCTGTTCGAGGTGTTGCAATACAGCTTCAAGCGCCGGTTTGCCTTGTCGGAAACGGCCTTCTTGAACAAGCGCACGTTATGGAATCTGTTCGCATGCACGTTCTTCCTCAGCAATGAAAAGTTCTGGGATTGGGGCTCGAACGCATAAATCACGCCGTCCTTTGCATTTTTTGCGACTAGCAGGGTGAAATAGCCTATATGCGCGCCCACATCGACATAGACAGTATCGCGCCGGACCAGTTTCTTGAAAATGTGCGTCTGCTCCGGCTCGAAAACGCCCTCGAGGAACATTTGCTGCGATGCGATTCGGTCCTGAAGATTTACGTACATCTTGAATCCCTGCACCTCGCACGGGACGATCCTGTTCCGGATCATTTCAGCATATGCCCTGCCCAGCAACGGGAACCTGCCCCCCAGGTTCCTGCCGAAGAACGGTTTCGCGACTTTCTTGATGATTTTTCCAAGCATTTTTTCCACCAGTATCGAAAGCGGTGGGGGCTGATTTTTTACACCGGTAAAAAGCGGATGGATGCCGGGATTTTTTCCGATTTTCAGGTGATTTGGGTGTGAAAAAGCGCCTCCAAGCCCATTTTTAATAACAGCATAATTAAACATTTAAAGGTATGTTCGCGGTGGAATCATGGAGGATCAATTGGGCGGTTCAAACCCTGCGGCGTCATCCCAGGGCGCCATCAAAACTCTCCTGAGGGGCGCTGCGCTATTCTTTTTCGGGCTGCTGTTCGGGAAGATTGCAGTGTACTTATTCAGGCTAATTGTATCCAGGCTCGGCGCGGCGAATTACGGCATCTTTTCCCTCGCGCTCTCGGTTTTCAACATCGCGATCCTATTTGCAGTAATGGGGGCGCAGTTCGGTGCTGCCCGGTTCATACCGGAAGAGCGCGTGAAACGCAACCAGGCCGCGATAAATAATATCATTTCCTCGGCAATCAAAATCACCCTCGTTTCAAGCATAGCCGTTGCAATCCTGCTTGCCTTGGGATCCGAATGGATTGCGGTAAATCTTTTCAGGAACGAAATGCTCGCACAAGTGCTATTCATAGTTGCAATCGCATTGCCGTTCAGTGCACTGGGGTCGTTATTCAGCACAATATCCCGCGCGTTCGAGAAGGTGCAGTACGAGATCATCTCGAAATATTTCATCGAGAACATTGTCAACCTGGGGCTGACCGCAATTTTGATCTATTTGGGCTGGTCGCTGTTCGGGGTTGCGGTTGCGTTCGTAATCGCATCGGTGTGTTCCTTCCTTGCATTGCTGTATTTAGTCGAATCGCGGGTGCATAAGCTCATCAAGCCCGCATTAGAGGCGGGGGGCATTGAAAGGAAATTGCTCTCTTTTTCCTTTCCATTGATTGGCGCCCAAATCGTTTTTCTTGTGATGGCATGGGGGGATGTGATATTCCTGGGCATTTTCAGGACCGTTGCGGAGGTAGGGGACTATAGCACTGCATTGCCTACAGCAACCCTGCTTGCGCTGTTCCCGACCGCGTTCGGCACGCTTTTCCTGCCGATCATAATAGGGGTGCTAACGCTCAAAAACGCTGCAGAATTCAAGAAAATTTACAGCACCTTGGGTAAATGGATATTCCTGGTCAATTTCTCAATCTTCCTGCTTTTTGTATTCTACGGAAGGCAAGTGCTCAGGATGCTTTTCGGACCGCAATACGAAGTGGCAGCGATGCCACTTGCGATCCTGGCTTTCGGGTATCTGGGCCATTCGTGCCTCTACAATGGAACCGACGTGCTTAACGCACTGAACAAACAGAAAAAAATATTCAGGAATACTGCAATAAGCGCCGCAACAAACATCATCCTTAATATTTTGTTGGTGCCCGCATACGGCACAGTGGGCGCAGCAGTATCAATTTCCTGCGCGCTCGTGTTATTGGGCGTGCTGAATACCTACGAAGTATACCGGCTAACTAGCGCACTCCCGTTGTCCAGCAGCTTCATCAAAATAATAATTGCGGGCCTGGGCTCACTGGCAGCAACAACATGGCTCTTCAGGGCGCTCGCTTTTAGCTCATCGGGCTTGAACCTACTCTCCCTTGCAATCGTGTACGCTATCATGTATTTTGCGCTTCTGCTCCTCATGAGGGTGCCGGACCGCACGGATTTCGATATCCTGCTGGCAATTGAAAAGAAGGCGCACCTCAATTTGGGTTTCATCAAAAATATCATCAAGCGCTACTACAACTTCTAATCCGCTTCCTTGAATGTGATTTTCTCATGCATCCCGAAATTGAACATGAAGGTTATTCCCGTCGCGACCAGCATCGATAGCAGGTAAGGCACCCCGAAAAAATCAGTAAAAACGTAAAGCAGGAATACATTCGCAACCATGCTAGTGACGTAGATCGCCTCGAACGCAGCGAACCTGCTAAGGAGGCTCCGCTCTTTCTTCCGCTTCCCCCAGGTCCAGTTGTCGTGCCACAGGAAGTTCCAGATAATTGAGATCTGGGTCGCAAGCGCGCCAGAAAGCAAGTAATGCACGTGGAGCCACTCCGTAAAATAATACAGCAGGCCCAATGTGAGCAGCGTGGCGCTTATGCCAATAAGGATGAATTTGGGAAAGGTGTCCTTGTGCTCCGCCGCTTCAGGAATGATTTTTTTCCGAATCAGGCGCATCACACGTTTCATGTTCTTCTTTTCTCCATCGAGCTTTATTAATGGTGCATTTTGAGAATGGCCGAA
Organism: Microcaldota archaeon; assembly: GCA_043803465.1. Classification (GTDB taxonomy): domain Archaea; phylum Micrarchaeota; class Micrarchaeia; order Norongarragalinales; family SBBD01; genus JACRGC01. Next base: position 16,927 of record JAZDKC010000020.1, on the reverse strand, counting down.
ACCCGCGGCACGACCGGCCAGGGCAGGATCGCGGCGGATTGGCATCGGGCACTTCAAAACCACCCATTTTTAAGCGGATTGCGGGAACAAAATAGCTTATTAATTTAAGTAAAATAGAAATAGCGTATTCTTTAGAGGTGGATTTTAATGAAACTAGCCCCTAGGAAGAGCTGTCGGGTATGCTTTTCCGAGAAACTGACTCCGATACTGTCCCTTGGCGGGCAATACGTATCGGATTTCGTTGATGAAAACAGGGGTGAAAAAATACCCCTCGAGCTGGTGCTATGCAACGCGAAAGAAGGCGGCTGCGGACTTTTGCAGCTCACGTACACTACGCCTCCCGAAATAATGTACACCCAATACTGGTACCTTTCGGGGATGAACAAGAGCATGACCGATGCACTTACGGACATAGCGCTGAAGGCCGAGAAGCTTGTTTCATTGGAGAAGGGCGACATGGCAATAGATATCGGCGCAAATGACGGCACCCTTTTGCGCGCTTATATGGATCCGAAAATCTACAAGGTAGGCTTCGAGCCCGCAAAGAACCTCGTTCCGTATGCGGAGAACGGCAATGACAGGATAATCAACGACTTTTTCAACGCCGCTGCATTCAAAAAGCTATTCGGGGAAAGGAAGGCGAAAATCATCACAAGCATCGCGATGTTCTATGATCTCGAGGAGCCGAACAAATTCGTCGAGGACATCGCAGCGCTGCTTCACAAGGATGGCGTATGGATAATACAGATGAGCTACCTGCCGCTGATGCTTGAAACGAACGCGTTCGACAATATCTGCCATGAGCATCTGGAATACTATTCGCTGCATTCCCTCACGCATCTGCTGGAAAAGCACGGCTTCAAAATATTCGATGTGGAGCAGAACGACGTGAACGGCGGAAGCTTCAGGGTTTACGTGAAGCACGCGGAGGGCAAGCCCGCCCACAGTTCAGCCGCTTCCGAGGCGAATGTTGAAAAACTGATGGAGTACGAGGTAAAATTGGGCCTCACCGACAAGAAGGTGTACGAGGAATTTGCGGGGAGGGTGGGGGATATCAAGAAACGGCTCGTGGACTTCATCACGCAGGAGGTTGCGAAAGGCAGGAAGGTCTACGTATACGGCGCAAGCACGAAGGGCAATACGCTGCTCCAATATTTCGGGCTGGACAACACCCTGATAACCGCAGCGGCCGAGAAGAACAAGGACAAGTGGGGCAGGAAAACCGTCGGCACGATGATCCCGATCATTTCGGAGGAGAAGGCGCGCGACGCAAAGCCGGATTACTTCCTGATATTGCCATGGCATTTCCTAAAGGAGTTCAGGCAGAGGGAAAGCGAGTACCTAAAAAGCGGCGGGAAGTTCATTGTTCCGTTGCCCGAGTTCAAGATAATTGCAGATTGAAGCCGGGGGAGAGCGCCGAAATCGGCTATTCAGGTTGACGTTATGTTGGTAGATTACTTCATAGATAAGCCGATAAAAACCGAAAAGGACATGGTGGGCGTTGCAAGATTCCTGGCGGAAACCGAACATCGCATTAAAAAGTGGGGGTTCGATTACAACTACATTTACCCTCCGCAGTACAACAGCTGGGCGGCGGTGCAGTTCTCGCGCTACTTTCTTTTCCCGTTCTTCTCGAAAAAGCATCCGCATGCAAAAATTGCCCACCTCGGCCACCATACCCTGGGTTTCCTGTTGAACATGCCGTTCATGAAAAAATATAGGAAAACAGTGATAACATGCTACGATCTGGTCAATTTCCAGCCGGAATACCGGGGTTCAAAAATCAAGAACCTGGTCTACGATTTCAGCGCGAATTCGATGCGGAAAGCGGATGCGGTTATTGCAGTCACGGAATCAATCAAGGACGAACTAATAAAAAAGGCGGGCGTAGATTGTAAAAAGATCCATGTGATCAACCTCTCTGTCGACCTGAGGAAATTCAAGCCCAAGAAAGTGCCACCCTCTTTTTACAAAAAATACCGATTGCCGGAAAACAAAAGGATCGTGCTTTATGTAGGTACCGAAGAGCCCAGGAAGAATATGCCGACTTTGGTGGAGGCGCTCTCGAAGGTCAAGTCCGATTTCGTATTTGTGAAGGCCGGCAGGCCCCACTGGAAGGATGGCAGGGAGAAACTGGCCGCGCTGATCAAAAAATACGGGCTGGAGGGAAAAACCAAAATCATTGATTTTATCGAGGAGGGGGACCTTGCGTCCATGTACAACGCAGCAGCCGCGTTCATATTCCCGTGCAAATATCCAACATACGGCCTGCCTCCCATTGAGGCAATGGCATGCGGAACCCCCACGATAATCGCAAGCGACGAATTCACAAGTGCGGAACTGAGGCGCGCAGCGGTTTGCTGCCACCCGCTGGATAGCAACGCGTTCGCTGCCGGAATCGACAAGGTACTTTCGGATAGAAAATTCTCCGGGAGGCTGTCCGCCAACGGAAGAAAATATGCTAGTAGATACACCTGGGATCGTGCGGCGGCGGGAATTGCCAAAGTCTACAAGAAACTGACCCAATAAATAACGATGATTTCAAACCGGCCCTTTATTTCACATTTATGATTTTTTTTAGCTCCTCCTTCAGCTCGGGGCCGATGTCGCTCCGCTGCATTGCGAGTATTGAAAACGCCTTCGCATAATCGAACTTGTCACCGATGTCGTACCGTATTCCTGAAAACCTGTAAGCGAGGATCCGCTCTGTTTTCAGAAGCATGCCCAATGCATCGGTCAGCTGGATCTCCCCGTTTTTCCCGGGCAGGGTGTTTTTAAGATATTCGAATATCTTAGGGGTAAGCACATACCTGCCTGCAATTGCCAAATTTGAAGGTGCCGCATCCGGGTGCGGCTTTTCTACCAACCCCTCAATCTCATACAAATCGCGCTCAAGCGGTTTGGGCTTGACCACCCCGTATTTGCTTATGTGCCTCTTTTCGACTTCCTCTACCCCGACGATGCTGCAATTGAATTTTTCATGCTTCTCCATCAGCTGTTTCGTGCAGGGGATTTTTGATTCAACGATGGTATCCCCAAGCAGCAATGCAAATGGCTCATCGCCTACATGCTTCTCAGCGCAAAGCACCGCATCCCCGAGCCCTTTCTGTTCCTTCTGCCTCACGAAATGGATGTCCGCAAGGTTGGAAACCTTCTCAATTTCCGAAAGCAGATGGTTTTTCCCGCTTTTTTTCAGGAATTCCTCAAGTTCAACTGATTTGTCGAAATGGTCCTCTATTGCGCGTTTGCCCCTGCCGGTGATTATCAAAATGTCCGTAATGCCCGAAGCTACTGCTTCCTCTACGACGAATTGGATCGTGGGCTTGTCAACTATTGGGAGCATTTCCTTCGGCTGCGCCTTGGTTGCCGGAAGGAACCTGGTGCCGAAGCCTGCTGCTGGAATTACCGCATGCCTTATCATATTTCCCACTGAACAATTTGGTACGCAACCCTTAATATTTATGTTTATGAAGTAAAAGGAGGGTGCTGAATTAATTACCGCGTGTGCTTTAACGCCACCAACCCGACCAACTAGCCCCCATTTGCTGCATTTGTATTTAGTTAAGCAAATGCTTTAAATACTGCCAAATCTCCTTAGTAGGGAGGGGGGTTTATGGAAGACGAAATAAGAAGGCAATTGCTGGAGGGGGCGGAATTAAGACGTGCAACTGCATCAGGGTCAACCAAGCAGATCGCGGAAGCGGCAACAATCATCATAAGCGCATTCAAGAGGGGCAACAAAGTGCTGCTTTGCGGAAACGGGGGCTCTGCTGCTGATTCGCAGCACATCGCAGCAGAGTTAGTTGGCAGGTTCATGAAGGAGAGGAAGGCATTGCCAGCAATCGCGCTTTCAACCGATACATCCGCATTGACGGCACTATCTAATGATTATGGATTCGATATCGTGTTCAAGAGGCAAATAGAGGCGCTCGGCAACAGGGGGGACATACTGATCGCAATCAGCACCAGCGGAAATTCGAAAAATATCATTGCAGCCGCGGAGGAAGCAAAAAAGAAGGGCCTGCATGTGATAGGGCTAAGCGGGAAAAGCGGCGGCAAGCTGAAGGCGAAATCGGATATATGCATCTGCGTGCCCTCAGATAGGACCGACAGGATTCAGGAGGTGCATATCGCAATCGGCCATATAATCTGCGATTTGGTTGAGAAGGATTTATTCGGTTGATCCAATGTCAAAAGCGGTTTTTCTGGACAGGGACGGCACCATCAACGAAGAGGTAGAATATTTAAACGACCATAATAAATTTCGGTTCATGCCCGGTTCAATCAAAGCCCTAGAAATGCTGCAAAAAAACGGCTATAGGATAATATTAGTGACAAATCAATCAGGAATCGCAAAGGGGAAAATCAGCAAAGAACAGCTGAAAAAAATTCACGATGAAATGAAATCCCACTTATCGATAGTGAACGGGATTCCGATTTCAGACGAGGAAATCTACCATTGCCCCCACAACGCCAGCGATAAATGCGACTGCAGGAAACCGAATGTTAAAAATTTTAAGGAAGCCGAGAAAAAATATAAAATAGATCCATCAAAATCCTATGTTATCGGGGACAAGACCTCAGACATCGAGGCCGGCAGGAGGGGAGGGTATAAAACGATTCTCGTCCAAACAGGGTATGCGGGCAAGGACGGGAAATATGAGGTAAAGCCGGATTTTGTCGCGAAGGATTTGCTGCATGCGGCCAAGATCATTACAGGTGGATGAAAAAATAATGGTCGATTGAAAAAACGGATCAAAATAGAGTTCAGGGATAATAATATTCAACTTCAGCACACCAATAATGAGTGAGTAATATGGTTGATTTCAAGAAAATTCGGACGATCAAGGCGGATGAGAGGAATTTCATCGTGAAAAAGGAGGATTTCAGTTCCCCGTATGGAAAGGGTGCCGATTTCAAGGCTTTCATGCGTTCGGTGCCGAACATCCTCGGAGGGAAGGACTTCAAAGAGGTGGTTGGTGCGCTTGCCGCTGCGAGGTCGAAGAAGAGGGGGATCGTCTGGGGCATTGGGCCGCACACATTGAAAGTGGGGCTCTCGCCGTTGCTGATACAACTGATGGAAAAGGGATTTATTACAGCAATTGCAATGAACGGCGCGGGCGCAATCCATGATTATGAAATAGCATTCTTCGGCGCGACCTCTGAAATCGTCGCCGACGGCATTGAGGACGGAAGCTACGGGATGAGCGAGGAGACCGGCAAATTCATCAATGGCGCTGCAAAGGAAGCGGCTGAAAAAAATGAGGGATTCGGAAGGACTGTCGGAAGGAAAATATTGGAGGGGAAGCCGAAATTTGCTGAACTCTCAATTCTTGCATCGGCATACAAACTGGGAATTCCGGCTACTTTGCACGTTGCGATCGGCACGGACACTATTCACATCCATCCGTCCGCAGATGGCGCCGCCCTTGGAAAGGCATCACATAGGGACCTGCAAATATTCGGGGATGAAATCAGCAGGATCTCGAATGGAGGCGTATACTTGAATGCGGGTTCCGCCGTATTGCTGCCGGAAGTGTTCCTGAAATCACTTACCGCATGCAATAATCTGGGAATGAAGGTGGCAAATTTTACTACTGTGAATCTGGATTTCATCAAGCAATACCGGGAAATGGAGAATGTGGTGAGGCGGCCCACGTTGCATTCCGGGAAAGGGTATTCGATTGTGGGGCATCACGAGCTGCTGCTGCCGTTGCTTGCTGCCAACTTGATTGAATCAGCATAGGTGTTCATGTGAAAACTCTAAATAAAATAAAAAGCATGAAAAAAATGGGGGAAATTTCGAAGATGCTGAAAGGCAGGGGAAAATTAATCATTACTACTAACGGGGTTTTTGATTTGCTGCACCTGGGCCACATCACCTATTTGGAGCATGCAAAATCGCTCGGGGACGTGCTCATAGTGGGGCTGAATTCAGACACGAGCGTAAAGGCGTTAAAAACGGAAAAGAGGCCGATTGTGCCCGAAATGGAGAGGGCGGAAGTGCTCTCTGCGCTCGAAGCCGTCGACTATGTCTGCATTTTCTATGAGAGGACGCCCTTGAAATTTTTGGAGGCGGTGAAACCGCACCTGCACATCAAGGGCGGCGATTACGATCCGGATACCCTGCCCGAAAAGCAGGTGGTGGAGAAATTCGGCGGAAAAATCAAAATTGTCCCGTTTGTGAAGGGGTATTCGACTACCGCGATAATTGAAAAAATCTTGAAAACATACTCCAAGTGATCAGATGCCGGAATTGGGAAAAATGCTGCAGTCGTTCAGGGGGAAGCGGGTGCTCGTCATGGGCGACCTGATGGTTGACGAATACCTCGCGGGCGAGATTACGCGCATCTCCCCGGAAGCGCCGGTTCCGGTAATAAAAATTTCCAGTCGCCGCTTCGCCCTCGGCGGCGCTGCGAATGCAGCGAAAAACATCGTCGCACTCGGAGGCGGGGCGGACCTGTTCGGGGTAATTGGCGAGGATCAAAACGGGAAAAAACTGCTTCAAATGGCAAGGGAGAGTCGGATTGGCGTTGATGGCATAATTACAGACGCGGAAAGGCCCACGACCTCAAAATTGAGGGTTTTGGCGCATGGCGCGCAATTGCTCAGGGCTGACGAGGAGGAAACAAAAAAAATTGATGCAAAAACCGAAGGGGAGCTATTAGAAAAATTCATGAAGCAAATCCGCTCAGCAGACGCAGTTATTATTTCCGATTACAACAAGGGCGCGGTTACAAAAAACCTCGCAAGAAAAATCATCGAGGCCGCAAATTCAGCGAAGAAGCCGGTCACAATCGATTCGAAGAATTATTTCGAACACGAGTTGGAACATGCAACAGTGCTAAAGCCCAACCTTAAGGAACTGCATAGGGAAACGGGGTTGAAATGCGACACTGAGGCGGAAATTGAAATTGCAGCCAAGGAAATGTTCAAAAGGCTTTCCCCGAAGGCGGTTTTAGTCACTCTGGGGGATAACGGAATGCTGCTGGTCCACGATAATAAGGCGGAAAAAATCAGCGGGGTCAAGACTAATGCAGTTGATGTGAGCGGGGCAGGGGACACCGTAATTGCAGCTTTGACACTTGGATTGGCAGCAGGGAACAATCTGAAAGAATCTGCAATGCTTGCAAATTATGCTGCGGCAGTTGTGGTTTCAAAAACAGGCACTGTTGCGCCGAAAGGGAGTGAAATACTCGAATTATTGCAGCGAGAAGGCGGCGAACATGAAGCCCTGTAGGAAATAGAAAGACCTGAGCATCCGGAATGGCACAAGCATCAATGCATACTTGAGCTTCCCGCCCATTCGCATCGACCGATACATGACAACTAGCCCATCTGCCAAAGTAATCAGCAACATGATCAATACAAGCCAAAATAACGCAGGATCGGGAATTGACAAATATATTAGCATTAAGGGAAGCAGCAACGCCCGGGCAAGCACCATGCATAGCCGGGGCATGTGCCTTATTGGATCCGAAAGGAGCAGCCTGCAGAATCCCTTGCCCCAGAAATGCGCTTGCGCTGCGATTTCCGGGAACGAATCCGGATCCTTATGGTATACAACCCCGTCATCGAGGTGGATTATTTTCGCTTTCATCATTTTGAGTTTTTCCAGCATCCTGAGATCTTCTCCATACCGGAAATTCAGGTCATAACCCCCGACTTTCTCAAATAAGCCCTTCCGCATGATGTTCGGGAACTGGTCGGCGCGCCCTTTTTGGAATAAATAATTCGAGGCGAGGGTTTCATGCTCCCTCAATATCGCCCAGGTGCTTTTCGTCGGAAAGGATTTTGCATTCGTGCTCGCTGCATCGATTTTCGATGAGAACGCACTCAGGATTTCCCCGAAATAACCCTTATCGGCAATCACATCCGCGTCAAAAAATGCAAGTATTCCGCCCTTCGCGACTTGGGCGCCGAGGTTGCGCGCATTCGCAGCAGACTTGATGCGCCCGGTTTCCTTGATGAGCCGCAGGTTTCGGATTCGCTTGCGATATTTTCCTATTATCCCAATTGTTCCATCAGTTGAACCGCCGTCTACGAAAATCACCTCGTATTTACCGGCGGCAAGGGTCTGCTTTGCAATAGCATCCAGGCATTTGCCAATATCCCGGGCCTCGTTCTTGCACGCGATTATCGCGGAAAGTTCAATTGCCATGTTTCCTCAGCAAGCGTTTGTAAATACCAAAATATTGCCTCGCGGCATTTTTCCATGTGAACGGCACGAGGTATTTTTTCGCCTTCTTTTTAACATCCGCACTCTTCATGGCCGCAACTGCTTCCGCGGCTTTGATGAACGAGTGCGCATTGTCCTCGAATACGGCGCCGCAACCGGATTGCAGTGCGTGCTCGATCATCGCACCCCGCTTGCGCACGCATAAGGGCTTGCCGCATGCAAGCGCCTCGATCGCCGGCAGGCAGAATCCCTCGTACGGCGAGCCTGAAAGATACGCATCGCATGCATTGTAATAATTGTTCAGTTCCGCCAATGGCAACTCCCCAAGCAATTTGACATGGCCGTTCAGTCTGCTGCCCCGGATACGCTTATGCATCCTTTTTTTCATTATGCCGCCGCCTGCGATCAGCAGGGTTGCTGAAGGCCGTTTGGAAAGGTATTTTTCAAAATAGTCGAGGGTCTCATCCCAGCCCTTTACAGGATAAAGGCTGCCAACGCCCAAGAAAATGGGGTGCGAATATTTTTTCCGGATTTTCGCAATTTCCTGGTTGCTGGTTTTGAAGAAAAGCGTGCGGTCCGCGCCGTTGGGGATCCAGATTGACTTCTCCACCCCAAACCTCCGCCGTATGTCCTCCTGGCCGAATTTGCTGGCACTTGTAACAACATCGAAACGTTTCATTGTGCCCTTGTAAAGCAATTCGATTGCAAATGCCTTCAGGTTCTTTTTGAAGCCGCCGTGCAGCTCCGGAGGGGTTTGGCCTTGGTACGTGAATACGGTAGGCTTGCCGCATAGCAATGAAGGTATCACCAAAGTGGAGCCGCCCATCACGTGCACAACATCGAATTTTTTCAAAACCTCAATCGCGGATTTCTTGTGCGGCTTGATCTCGATGATCTCGAATTCGTCAGATTTGGAAAGCGCACTCTTTGTAACAACAGTATATTGGAATCCTAACCGCCTCGCCTCTTTCAACAGCGAGGTTACGACAACACCGATGCCTCCGCCAGTGTACGTGCCCACAATCAGAGCGACCTTATTCATTTGGAGTGCGCCTTGAACCAATTATAAGTCGTCTTGATGCCATCCTCGAATTTAACTTTTGGCTCCCAGCCGAGAAGCTTCTTTGCCTTGCTTGAATCCCCAACACTCCTCACGAGCTCCCCGGGCCTGCTTTCGATATATTCGATAGAATCATTCGGATCCCTGCCAGCAGCTTTGCAGATTTCCTCTGCAACCTGCTTTATGCTTTCATCCCTGCCAGTTGCCAAATTAATGATCTCTCCGCTCTCGACCTCCTTTTCAAATGCGTCCGCAATCCCCCTTGCGGTGTCCTCGACGAAAACATAATCCCGAGTCTGCTTGCCGTCGCCGAAAATCCTGAGCCTTTCGCCCTTCAATGCAGCGGTAATGAATTTCGGAATTACGGCTCCGAATTTTTCTGCAGATTGCCGGGGGCCATATTGGTTGAAACCCCGTACAATACGGATGCTGATTTCAGGATAAGTGTTTGCGTATGCTAGCACATATCTCTCGGCTGCGAATTTGCTAACGGCATAAGGCGAGCGCGGATTGAGCGGATGTTCCTCGGTTGCCTTCCCCGTAGGCACATTGCCGTAAACTTCACAGGTGCTCATGTGCAGGAATCGCGGTATTTTCTTGAGCCTTGCGGCCTCGAGCACATTTGCCGTGCCGCCGACGTTCACATCAAGGAACTTCAGGGGCTCGAAGCGCGACTGGTCGACATTGATCAATGCCGACATATGGATTATTCCGTCGAAACCCGAGGTAATCTCATCGAACACCCTCTCCCTGATTGAGACATCTGCATTATGATGCACCAGGTTCTTGTGATCCTTGAGGTTGCTCAAGTTGCAGTTGGGTCTGCTGAGCACTTCGACTTTGTGCCCCCTCGAGAGCAGCTCTCCGACCACATGGCTGCCAATGAAACCGCATCCTCCAGTAACTAGTATTTTCATGCTTAGCACCCTCAATATGAGAAGTTAATTTTTAATCCTCTGAAGATTTAAAAGCCTTCTAGATTCTGGCGCCGCTTTTGGTTCTTGCGTATCCGTTCAACTTCAGAAAGCACATCCGCCACCCCTATCTTGTCCATGCAATACGGCACATCGGTTTTGAAGCACCGGTCAACTGCGTACAGGTAATCGTAATTGCAAAGGAGGTTGCATGCGGGCAAGCGCTTATGCTTCAATATCGCCTTATTATTTAGCGGGCCCCATCTTACTGGCGAATCAACACCAAATAACGCAATCACCCTCACGCCCGAAGCAGCCGCCATATGCGAGATGGCCGAATCGTTCGCCACAATTAAATTGCACCTTCCGACCAATGCAGCTGTTTGGAGGACCGTGCTCTTTCCTGCGGCTACAATCAGCCGTGTGCCCATCATTTTTTGCATCAGGCGCATCAGCTCGACATCCCCCTTTCCCCCGAATGCGATTATTTTCGCCCGGTATTTTTCGTACAATGAGTCCGCAAGTTTCGCGAATTTTAGCAGCGGCCACCGTTTCTTCCAGATGCCGCCGCCTGCATGCACGCCGACAACGAAATCGGAATCCCCGATGCCGTTTTGTTTTAGAAATTTCGATGCAAATTTCGCATCCTCCTTTGAAAAATGGAGTTGCATGATCTGCGGGTCGGCCCTGACTTTTGCACCCAATGCCCGTGCAATATCAAGGTAATATTCCAACTCGGATTTGTTCCTTTTATCATAAACCGGATACGCCACTTTTTTGGTTAGGAGGAAGCCGCGGCCTTCTAAATCTAACCCTACGCGGTTTGGCGCGCCGGTAAGATAGGAAAGCAGGATGAACCGGAACGCATGCTCCGATGTGATGACCAAATCATAATTGCGCCGCCTAAGTCCTTCCAATATTTTGAATGGAGCGAATTCCTGCGTGAGCAAATTCGTGCCCTCTTCGGCGGCATACGGGATAAGCTCATCGCAATTGGGGTTGTGCTGCAGTATATTTTCAGCAGGGTGGCGGATAAGCACGTCGATCTTTGCTCTTGGGAATTTCCTCCTGAGCGGGTGCAGCATTCCGGAGAACAGGACTGCATCACCGATCGAGGAATGCTCTCCGTGGATGACCAATATGCGCCTCGCACCGCCTAACCGGAGCGGCGCGGATTTATTGAAAAAAAGGGAGCCGACCAAGGTGAATGCCCAAAGCGCCCCTTTTTTCATTAAGGTAAGCATCCTCCAGAAATAAGCCTTCAGGGTGGTTGAATTCATTTTTTCCGCACCAATTTCCCGTAAACAGCCTCTGCATCGGATGCAAGCTGCTTCCAGCTGTAACGCCTTGCCGACTCGGCTGCCTTTTTCCCGATTGTTTTTGCTAGTTTTTTGTCATTCAGCAATTTCAGAATCGCATTCGCCATTTCCACCTCGTCATAATTTACAAGCAAGCCGTTTTTACCATGCCGAATTATCCACTTGGGGCCGCCCGCGTTTGTTGCAATGCACGCACCCTGCCGGGCCATCGCTTCCACAAGCGAAATCCCGAAAGGCTCGTACTTTGAGGGCAGCACGAATACTTCCGCAGAATCAAGGAACGAAATCAGCTTTGATTCGCTCACCTCACCCTGAAAATACACATTCCGTTCAATTCCCAAATCCTTTGCAAGGCGTTTCAATTCGCCTTCATACCCGCCATCGGGGCCAATGAGGGAAAGTCTGCACTTCCTCCTTCCAATCACCCGCTTGAACGCCCTCAGCAGCAAATCCAGCCCCTTCACCTTGTTTAGCCGCCCAACAAACAATATGCCCGAACGCCTCGGGCTGCGCATTTCGTGCTTGAAAAAAACAGCCTCGATGCCATTTGGGATAATGAATATTTTTTCCCGGTTCACCCCCCGCCGTTCCAACCAGTTCTGTTCATCCTTGTGCAGGGCAAAGATCGCATCGAAATTCCTCAATGAAAACCTGCCGATCACTTCATCGTACAGCCTTATCGCGCCTTCCTGCAGCATCGAATGCGTGCCCTCGTGATAAGGCGAATGCGGCGTCAGCACTACCGGAATCCGCGATAGTTTGCCTTTCCAGAGGCTGATTTCGGCATGCGGGTGGCGCAGGTTGTGCGCATGGATGATATCGAAGTTGCCGAGCTCAGAAGTGAATTGGGGCCAAAAGCTCGCGAACCTCCCGATCCTGAAATACGGAGGATATCTCCGCACGCGTATCCCATCGATGGTTTCTTCGGTTTTTTTCAAAGTTTTTCCGTCATGCCCGATTTTGGAAGTAAATACGGTAACGCCATGCCCCTTCCTTACGAGTTCCCTGCTCAGGTTGTAGACGTGCTTTTCCATCCCCCCTACAACAGGGAGGAAAAACGGGCACACCATTGCGATTTTCATTTTTTTAGCCTCATTTCTTCGTGCTTCTTATCTGCTTCCACTCTTCACTGCCCTTCAGGTAAAATTTTAAGAACGCCATGAACCAAACCGCGAATTCAGTAAAAATGAAAAAAAGAAAATAGCCATACTCCGTAGGGGTCTTGATCAATTCATTCGCAACCTTGAAATATTCCCTGAATGCACCCCTAAGCCCCAGCGACATCTGGGCGGTCTGCAGCACATCCCCTGCACCCGCCTTTTTGAATACTTCAAGGTGGCCGTAGTGCGTGCGTACCTTCTGCATGAGGTAATCGCGGTAATTCTCCGCATACCCCACATTGACTATTGCCCTCGGCGCATACCCTATCGCATACCCCTTCTGCCTCACGACCTCGCCCACATACGCGTCCTCGCTTTTTGCCGAGGGCATTATCCCGTCCACGATGCCCCTACGCAACGCATAAAGATAGCCCGAAATCGCATGATAGCCGCTCTTTTCCCTGGCAATCCGCTGGCTGCTGGCGCATTCCGAGGCAAACCTGCCCCACCACTTAAACATCGGCGATGCCGCATAATACTCCGGCCGGCCGCTCACTGCCCCGATCTTTGGTGTGAAGCGCCTCAGCAATTCGGCAATAGAATTCGGGGAGAAGAACAAATCCGCATCGGTCATTATGAGGAAATCACCTTTCGCGTTTTTCAGGATGAGGTTGATTGCGCTGCCCTTTCCAGCCCTTTTTTTCTCAACAATCAGCTTGACCCGCCGGTCCTTGCGCATCAACTCCCGCACAACGCCTTCGGTGTTGTCGGTGCAGCCGCTTGCCACTACAATCACTTCAGTCGGGGCGGGATGCGAGCTTAGCGCACTCTTGACGCTCCTTGCGATCCCCGCCTCCTCGTTGTATGCGGGTATGCCTACCGTAATTTTTGGAGCCATTTCTGAACCTTTGCATTATTCATAAAATCAACACCTTAAAAAGGCAGGTTTATCGTGCAGTTCTTAAGGTGCCAGTATTCCCCTCACGCAATTTCCAAACGCTTTCCGTTTCAAATATTACGTAGCTTTTAAATATTTAAGGCATCACATTAACTGCCTTGCGGATTGCTTATTTGGGGGAAAACGAATGGACAATGTGACGCACCTATCCAAGAAAAGGCTCGATGAAATCTACGAGGAGGACTGGGGCCAGGAGGAGCTAGTTGAACCAGATATCACCAGCTATACTGAGGCGTACACGCAGAAGCGCATTCATGAATCAGCGTACAACCCGATCATTGCAGAGCTCAGGAGGAAGAAGAAAGGCAATGTGCTGGACATCGGCACGGGCAACGGCATCAACGTATTCAAATTGAACGAGGGCATGGGATTTGACGAGCATTACAAATTCTACGGCATAGACATTTCGGCAAGCGCTGCAAGGAAATTGAACAAGATCGCAAAATTGTGGGGAAGGAACAACCTCAAATTCATGCAGGGGGATGCTGAAAATCTCAAGTTCAAGGACGCGGTTTTCGATTGCACAATACAAACGGAAGTGCTCGAGCATTTGCCGCACCCGCAAAGATCCATCAATGAAATGTTCAGGGTAATCAAGCCAGGCGGGCTGTGCGTCATTACTACGCCCAATGAGCAGCACCCGCTCAGGAAGGTCGTGCCCAGCGGCTACAGGAAACAGGTGCAGGCAGCGCAGAGCAGCTGGGCGCACAGGTACGACAACCATCCCGAATACTTCAAGGACCGGCATGCGCTGCATATTTCTGTGCAATCGAAATGGGAACTGAAGGAAAAGCTCGAAAAAGCGGGTTTCGAGGAGATCCGGTTCATCAGGCAACCTCTGTTCTTTGGGGGAAGGTTCTACGACAAGCACCCGTTCCTGTTTGCTTTTACCCTATTTGTGGACAAAGTGCTGGATTTGCTTTCCGCAATCACCTGGAGCCATAATTTCGTGGTGCTCTCTAAAAAGCCTCGAAACCCATAAGGTGTTTCGGATCTCGAACCGTTTATAAAGCTGCGTTAGCTTATTTTTTGAACTTTGAGGGGATTTCATGTTTTTGGAACTACTCGCAGTTTTGACAATAATCATAGTCATGGCCTTGCCAGGCATTTTGCTCTCTTTTGCGCTGCTTCGCGGAGTGCGGCTCAATTTTGCGGATAAATCAATAATAGGCCTGATCCTAGGGATAACGGTAAATTCGATGCTGTCCTTCCTCGAGCTGCTATTCCTCGGCATCAAATTTTCCTCGGCGGCGCCGATCATCAACGGCCTCATAATCATCGCCTTCTCACTGGCAGTAATGTTCCTGCAAGGCCAGATCAGGATAAATTTCTCCAATATCGGCAAATATGCATCCGGCGAATTCTACAGGAAGAAGATCGAGGAGAAGCCGATTTCGGTCGGAGTATATCTTTTCCTGATAATCCTGATGCTCGCTGCTTTTTATGCACGGTTCGCAACCGCAGCGTCCCCGCAATTCTTTGAATTCGACCCGTACTACTACGACAAAGTGACCGAGAAACTGGTGTTGACGGGCGATATGCCGCTGCAAAGCGATGACGCATACTACCCGCGATTCAGGAGCTACAGGGAGCTGCCGATGATCCACTTCATGACCGGCAGCTGGTATTCGCTTTACCGAGATATTACCTCCGCCCAATATTCGCAGGAGCAGATGGTTTCGATTATCCAGGTCTACCCGCCCCTGATGGGCATGATGATGGTTTTCCTCGCTTTCCTTTTCGTGCGGGAGGAATCCGACAAGTATCTGGGATTGATTGCAGCCGCGATGTTTGCATTCACTCCACAGCTAATAAAAAAGCTGGGGGCGGGCGTTTCGGAGCAGGCGCCGTTCGGAATGTTTGCCGCAATTTTCCTATTTGCAATATATGCATTGGCGATCAAGCGAAAAAGCCTCAGGTTGGGCTTGCTGACCGCATTTGCAGCGGCAGTTGCCATGCTTGGTTCCGGGCACGGCATGTGGGCAGTTACGATACTCGCATCGTTCATTTTCTTGGCATCAATCCTGGAATATCTGGTTGGCGAGTTCGATAAGCGGACGTTCTACATCAATGCAATGATAACTGTATCGACCGTGCTTGCAGGCTATTTCTATATACTATTCAGGAATCTCGCATTCGACATCCGTTCATTCGGAATCGGCACGCTATTCCTGCTTGTGGCGCTTTCGCCGTCGGTGCTCTTCTTCCTGATGAACAGGTTCGGCATCGACAAAAAACTCCCGAAATGGAAAGTGTTCGGCGTAATGCTCGTGATGCTCCTGGTGGTGCTGTCGCTTGTAGGAGGAATTGCGCTTTCATACCTGAACGTGCTGCTGGGTTACGCAAAAGCGGATACGCCTTTGAACCGCACGATCCAGGAGGAAAACGCGACTTCCGAAGCATTGTTCGCATCCTCGTTCGGTTCGCTCAACCCCAATACGCTGCTCATCATCTCAACCGCCATACTGGTTGCATTGGCAGTGCTCGCGCTCAAGAGGAAAAGCGCAACCCTTGCAGCGGGCTATGGTGCCGCCGCATTCATCGTGATAGCCCTTAACAGCTATTTGGATGTGATGATTTCCTTGATTGCCGGCTTCTTTTCAACCTCGGCCCCCCAGATCACCCGATTGCTCACTTTCTTCATGGATGGCGACGTTTTCATTTACCTTAGCATCTCGGTATTATCCGCAATGATCTATTATTATTATGAAGAATCCAAGAACAAAATGACCCTGCTTTTCCTGCTGGTATTCTTCCCTACCGCATACATCGGATTGAACAAAGTGAAGTATTTGCTGCACCTTGCATTCGCAGTAGCGCTTGCATTGCCTTTCGTACTCATGATTTTCGCGGAGTTCATAGAGAAGCTCAACTCAAGCTTCAAGCTTGTCGCGGATAAGAACACCGTCCGAATGGGAATGCTGATCTTTGTCGGGTTGATTGGAATCGTGGCGGCATACAAGCAATTCGAAACAGTGGGCCAATCTATGGCGGAACTGCAATATTCGAGGATCACGCCGGATTGGGTCGACGCGACGAAATGGATGCGCGAAAACCTCGGGCAGGATTACCGCGTGAGCTCCTGGTGGGATTATGGCCATTGGACCAATTTCTTCGGGGGAACGAAAACCGTGCTAGACCCGAGCAACTATTTCGGATTCTACGACCAGCTGACAGCGCAGGGATATGTCGATGGAAATACCTCAAAACTGATAGATATCCTGCATTACCACAAGGCCACCCATGTGCTGGTTGATTCGGAACTGGTATCGAAATGGGGTGCGTTAGTCTACTTATCGAGCACTTTCTCGGACCTGCCAGAACCGGACACGCAAAGGTTCAACCATCCGCCCGCAAACCCCTCGAACACATCGCCCGGCGCAAGCCAATACGAAAC
>JAZDKC010000019.1:0-25164 GCA_043803465.1 Microcaldota archaeon | reverse complement strand
CGCGGTTTGGTACATCGCTATCGGCTCAGGTCATCCTGGCGGTGCAGGAGCCGCCAAGGGTTGGGTTGTTCATCCATTAAAGACCTACGTTAGTTGGGTTCAGAACGTCGCGAGACAGTTCGGTGGCATCTCCTAGAAGTGCATTGCCGTTTGAGGGTAAGGTTCTCTGAGTACGAGAGGAACGGGGAACCGGCGCCGCTGGTATGGCAGCTGTCTTCCAAGGCAAGCTGCGTAGCTACGCGCTAATGGATAAGTCCTGAAGGCATCTAAGGACGAAGCCATGCCTAAAACGAAACGGCATAGGTCGCTCAAAGCAGATGAGTTCAATAGAGCGGGAGTGTAAGCAAAAAGCGCAAGCGATTTGTGAGCTAACCGCCACTAAAGACCATAACACACATTCTTTCAATCGTGTTTCATGGATTTTAATGAAGTGAAATCAAACGTTTGAAGGATATTCTTGGTGAAATAATTTCCTATACAGCGTAAAATACGATAATCGGCACTTTTTTCCGCATTTTGTATTTTTACAAAGGTTAGCGCAAGCTTTGTAAAACCGGATATTGCCCGAATATTTATATACCTATTCGGTTCTAAACTAATCGAGGCGATCAAATGGATATCGAAAGAAAAAACCTATTTTTGATTTTTGTAGTCCTGATCGTTATTGCCATCAGCCTATTTTTCATAATTCAAAATAATGATTCAAACAAGGTTGGCGCGGCGAGCTCATATCGATGGGATATTTATGGGCCTTGCAGGACAACGGCCGACTGTTCGCCTGGCCATGTATGCTGCGATGGGGCATGCACAAGGAGTGACTGCAACAATTCAAAGGTTACCTGATAGTTAGGCAAAGCCATAAAATTCGAAAATTATTCCCCAAATGACTTATTGCGTTGCATTGCGGAAAATGCTTCCCAGAAGAAGGCGAGCCTTGAGG
Source organism: Microcaldota archaeon (assembly GCA_043803465.1). GTDB lineage: Archaea > Micrarchaeota > Micrarchaeia > Norongarragalinales > SBBD01 > JACRGC01. The sequence goes on along the minus strand of JAZDKC010000019.1, from coordinate 24,224 downwards.
TATTTGGAATGGCATCCGGTCAAAGCGGCAAGGGCCCTGTTTAATAGGGAAAAGCAGCCGAAATGACTACTTTTTCTTCTTCGCAGTGCTCGCGAACTTGGTGGTCCACTTTAGGTGCGCCGGGTTTCTTTTAAGCTTGAACTGGTTCATCTCGCATTTCCTTGAGCAGAAATGGCGGCTAGTGCCGTCCCTCTTGAAAAAGGATACGCCGGTGCCTGCATTGGCTTCATTCCCGCAAAAGCTGCAAATAACCATTATTATCACTAATTAACTACATGCGGCCGCGCAAATCTTTCTTTGGCTTTTTGGATTTCAGCGGCTTTGCTTCCCTTTCGGTTTCCAGGAGCATCAGGTAATCGCCAACTCTCACAGCGCCCTTCACATTCCTTCTGATGACCCTTCCCTTGTCCCGCCCATCCATGACCTTCGCGAGCACCTGGATGATTTCGCCGAATACGCCGGTTTTCCCGACGATCTCGACGACTTCGGCAAGATGGCCCTCCGAAGGCCTGAACTCCTTGTTCTCTTCCTTCGTCTGGACCGTCATATCCTTGAACTTTTTCTTAAGTCCTCCCATATGGATCACAAATTATTTTCTTTCCAGCGGCGCCATGCGTCAGAAACCCGAAGGGTTTCTTAGCATACCAAGAACGCCTTGCGGCGTTCTGACGTATCGCCGCTTTCTTTTTTAACCGAAAAGAGCTTTTTTCTCTTCAATTATTCCTTTTTTTCCTCCTCTTTATTCTCCTCAGGCTTCTTTTCTTCCTTCGCCTTCTTCTCCTCAGGCTTCTTTTCCGCCTTCTTCTTCGGAGCAGCAGCGACGGGCTTCTTTTCTTCCTTCGCCTCCGCCTTCTTCTCCTCGGTCTTGAATGCGAACTTGCCAGCCATCTTAGCAATTATATCCTTCATTGCCGCCTCATTTGAGGAGTTGCCGGCCTTCTGGATTGCAATTGCAGCAGAACCCACATTCAGGCCTGCCGCCTTGCCCAAGGAGACCTTCTCCTTGATGTAAACATACGGCACTTTCTTCTCAGAGCAGATCTGGGGCAGATGCATCACAATTTCAGCAGGATCAACATCCTCTGCGATCACTACCAATGCGGCCTCGCCGCGCTCAATTGCCTTGGTGCACTCGTTCGTGCCCTTCCTCAATATTCCATTAGCGGTCTTCACATCAGAGAGCAAATCCAAAGTCTTCTTTTGGATATCTGCCGGAGTCTCGAACTTTACATATTCCTTTGCCATAACAATCTCACCCTTGATTTTCATTGATTGTTTTGTATCTGCAACTGAAAATCAGCAGGATAGTTATCGCCAAATAGGTTTAAATAGGTTTTGAGGCAGCCGGAGCTGCTTGCTGATAATGCGCCTTTTTTATAGCCGCTTGCCTACTAATTTCCGATTCTATGGCGTTCCTGGATGTGCTGCGTCAGAAATGGATTGCCAGAAACCCGCTGCTAATCGCGTTGGTGGGTTTCGGATCCTCACTTGTCGGCACGGGCACCGCATTTGTCGTGTTTCCCGAGAATGTCGGGCTGATGGGGCTCGCTTTTGCCGCACTGATAATGATGCCGTTTGTTTCCAAACTGCTATCGACCGAGGAAACGCGCGATTACCGGAAGAAGCGCTTTTCCCGGAGGCTGTTCTCGGACCACTCGCAAACTTTCAAAACCATACTCCTGTTATTTTTTGGCATCTTTGCCGCGTATGTTGTCATGGGCCTGTACATTAACGTGTTCCGTGTGAAAATACTATTTGCACCCCAGCTCGAGCCGTACCTGAATCCGGAAAATAGGATTTCCGTTGATTGCACCCTTAATTTTGACTGCTATTTGCTTTCGCGCACGAAGAACACAGCGGACCTGCGGTTCATCATGGACGAGCAGAAAATTGACGGAATGCTCCAGCCCGTCGAGCCGTCCGGCCGTGCCGTAGTCGGCAGCGCGGGCCTTGCGACGCAGGCATGCGAGCACGGCGCGAGCTGTTTCTTCTATTACCTCTCAAACAACATCATCGTGCTGCTGATCGTGCTGCTGCTTTCGTGCTTTTACGGCGCCGGCGCAATGCTTTACCTCGCATACAACGCGAGCACATGGGGGACGGTATTCGCATTCGTTGCAAGGGAAACGATGACTGGAGGGAGCAAGATCGGCGCTTTCTCGAATCTGTTTGTGAAGGTATTCCCGCACACTTTCCTGGAAGCGTCCGCATACCTTCTTGCGGTCATCGCAGGTGTGGTGATAATGAAGGCGCTTTTAAGGGAAAATTCAGGCACAGCGCGCTTCAAGTTCGTGATGATCGATGGAATCCTGTTCTTCTTCCTATCCCTGGTTGTGCTTGTTTTGGCCGCATTCGTGGAGGCGTTCGTTTATTGAGGCATGCGGAATGCGGGTGTTTCCAATTGCCTAATTGGCCTTACTTTAATTTTTCAATCAATTGCTTATGCAGCACTCCGTTGGAAGCAGCGGCGCTGAAGCTGATTTTTCCCAAATCGATTTTTTCGCCGTTCAAATGCGTTATCTCCCCCCCGGCTTCCCTTATTATCACAATTCCGGCCGCGACGTCCCAAATGTAGAGGTATGCGGAGATGAACGCATCAAACCTGCCGCATGCCACGAATGCAAGGTCCATTGCGCCCGAGCCAAAAGTGCGCACCCGATGCTTCAAGGCAAGGTTTTTCTCAAGCAGCAACGTCCTGCGGATGATGTTTTCCTTCGGTGCCATCTCAACAGAAAGCAGCAGGTCATAAAATTCCTTGTCGGGCGAGGTGGTGATTTTTTTCCCGTTGAGGAACGCGCCCTTCCCCTTTTCCGCAAGGAACATCTCATCCATTGCAGGCGAGTAAATCGCGCCGCAGACGATTTCATTCCCGTGCCTGAGGCCGACCGAAACGCAAAAAATCGGGTTTTCGTGCGCAAAATTCCCCGTGCCGTCGATGGGGTCCACTATCCACGTGTATTCTTTTTCCTTGCTCTCATAAGGAGTCTCCTCCGAAAGGAAATCGTGCTCTGGAAAATGATCCTCGATCAGGATTTTTTCAAGCAGCGCTTCCGAGGCCTTGTCCGCTTTTGTTGTTATGTCCCGTTCAGCCTTGAAATGCACGCCCTTCTCCCTGCCTTGGTATGTCAGCAGCATCTCTCCGGCTTCCTTTGCGGCCTTTTTTGCAACTTCGGCGTAATTCATGATGTGGGTTAAGGCTGCTAGGTTTTTATAATATGCCGGGTTTGATGCGTATGGCCGCAATTTATACGCATTGGGGCTACTAAAAAAGCTTAAAAACACATTCTGCATTAAACATTCTCGTCAATACTACTAATAAGGTGAGAACCCATGGGAATATTCTCTTCTTTGAGCAAGGCACTCGGCTTTACGAAGGACATCAACGTCGAAGAGTTCATGACCGCCGCTGAGGCGGAGGACGTGGATGTGATGCACAAGGCTGCGGACTACTATGTCAAGCCCATCGCATTGCAGAATGACAGCGATGTGGCGGTTGTTAAGGAAGAGCTCAACAACAAGAACCATGTTCTGCTGAACTTCTCGCCAATAATGCGCAACCCTGCGAAGCTCAAGCAGGTAGTCGGGGAGCTGCGCTCTTTCGTGCACAGCATCAACGGCGACATTGCAAGGATAGATGAGGACAAGATCCTCCTTACCCCCCACAATGTCAAGATCGTGAAGAAGCGCAAGGGCTAGCCCTTTTTCCCCTTTACTATTTTTTCCGATCGATACGGGGAGTCACTTTTCAATGCCGCAAAACAAAAAAATCATAGCCTTGGAAGGCCAGTTTACCCCCCACGGCTTGATGCATCTGAAAAATCGATTTTTTTCCGAGCCAAAACGACCCGTCGTGCACCTGTACGGATTCGCTGCTTTTAAGGACCTGAAGCCCGTTAGGACTTACTCCCTTCATCCTGGGAAACTCGATGCCCCTTACTCGATATTCAAGCCCCATAACCCCTATGATAGAACTTCCAAAGGCATGCATTATTCCATGGGCGCTTTTCTCTCTTCAGTAGGCTCGAAACTGACCCCGGAATCCTTGGGAAATAAGCTGCAAATGATATTGTCGGAACAAGGCGCAAAACAAGATCCCGACGGCAGTTTCCGGGCGCATTTCGCGGATATTTTCCTTTTACCTGAAATGCGGGGCCAAATCCCCCCAGACCTGGTTCCCGGATCGCTCATATTCCATATAGCATATATGCCTGCAAAAGGCGCATCGCGTGGGGGCTATGATCATCTGCTGCTGGTTTTCAAAAATGCGCTGCTGAAAACAGCCAACAAGATCAAGGCGGAGATGGAAACCTCGACAAGAAGACGCGTAACCGTCCTCGGCCCCGAGTTCCTTAAAAAGTTGAAATAGGCCTTTCCGCCCCTTCTTCCGCAGCCTTCAGGAATTTGCTGATCCTCAATTGTTTCAATTTAGTCTCGAGCGAGGGCTCCGTTTTAGGCGATTTCTTCTTTTCCCTAAGTTTTTTCGGCAGGCTGCCCTTTACATAAGAGACAAGCTGCTCAATCGACTCGTTCATTATGATCTTATTGTAATTTATCTTTGGCAAATCCTCCAGCTCGCTCTCGGAAATGCTTGTGAAAATGATGAACTCGCCATGCTCGGAAAGCAGGATGTAATATGGCGGCCCCTTCGGCCTTGAAACATATTTTATTCCGGGGAATGGCTTCGTTTTAAGGTGCGTTTCAAGCCATTCGTGCTCTGTCTCATCGAACGGCAACGAGGATGCGTTGAGCAAATCCGGCGAGGATAGGAATTTCCTGAAATACGAGAGCAACGATTCGCCCAATACCCCCAATAGCACTCCCTCAACTTCGCCCTCTTTGCCTTTTATCTGCATCGTTGCGGTTTTTCCCACGTACCTTGCGTTGAGCAGGGAAGTCTGGAAGATCAGCGGGTAATAGAACTCGTCCTCCTCGGAAATCAGCTTATGGTAATGCGCCCTGTTCAGGATGAAATGCTCCACTTCGACCCCCCCAAACACAATAATTTTTCAGTATAAAATACCCGCACTTTTCTGCATTTGCCGACCTTAGCACAAAAACTAAACCCATTTAAATGGAAACACCTGAATTTTGTTACCTGATTTCCTTAGTGTTAAATATGCAGTTTTCGAGGGCGGAATTGGCAGCAGAAGCAGGGCGGCTCTACCCAAAATTATCGAATTTAGGCTGGAGCATGAAGGATTGCGAGCTTTACGCGCCCCTCACCCTGGAAATAAATTCGCTGAAAAAGCGGAAAAAAGCGGTAATTCTTGCGCACAACTACCAGCTTCCCGAAATCATCTTCGGGATCGCGGATTTCGTGGGGGATTCATATTTTCTTTCAGAACAGGCCGCAAAAACCAGGGCGAAAATAATCGTTTTCTGCGGAGTGAGGTTCATGGCCGAAACAGCAAAGCTGCTATCCCCGGAAAAAAAGGTGCTTCTCCCGGCGCCAGACGCCGGCTGTTCCCTCGCCGAATCGATTGCAGCTGCGGATGTGAGGAAACTGAAAAAATTGCATCCGCGTGCAGCAGTCGTCACTTACATCAACACCTACGCCGATATCAAGGCCGAAAGCGACGTGGTCTGCACCTCCGGCAATGCATTGAAAATAATCGGGTCGGTCCCCCAGAAGGAAATAATTTTCCTGCCGGACAAATACATGGCCGCAAATTTGGCGAAACAAACCAAAAAGCGGATCATCAGTTGGGACGGGCTGTGCATCGTGCACAAGGAATTCATGCCCGGGAAACTGGGGGCGTACAGGAAGGCGTACCCCGAAGCGAAAATCCTGGTTCATACGGAATGTTCTCCCGCAGTTGTCAAGCTTGCTGATTTGGCGGGCGGGACCGGGGACATGCAGAAATACGTCTCGAATTCCGCCGCAGGCCAATTCATGCTCGTGACCGAATGCGGGCTTTCCGACAAGCTCAAGGCGGAATTTCCGGAAAAGGAGTTCATCCCCTCCTGCGGGATTTGCCCTTACATGAAGAAGAACGATTTGCGGAAGGTGCTGCAGGCGCTGAAAAAACCCTCGAAAGGGCAAATAATCTCCATTCCTGAAAAAGTGAGGGAAAGGGCAACAGCTGCGCTTGAACGGATGATGCTCCTGAGCAAGCGGCAGAAGGAAGCATAATTAAAACCCGAAAATAATAGGAGATATTATGGAAACTGATTTTTTGGTCGTGGGCAGCGGAATCGCAGGCCTGGGTTTTGCATTGAAGGCATCAAAGCTCGGCGCCGTCAGCATCGCCACGAAAAAGGATGCGTTCGTCTCCAACACCGCAGACGCACAGGGCGGGATCGCGATTCCCATCAGTGCGGCAGATGAAAAAAAGCACATCGAGGACACGCTCAAGGCCGGAAGGGGGATCTGCAATAAGGAAGCTGTCACTTTGATGGTAAAGAATGCCGGCCCCCGGATAAATGAATTAGTGGCTTGGGGCGTCAAATTCGAGAAGGAGGGCGGAAAGCTCAAGCGCACCCTCGAAGCGGGCCATACAACGCCCCGGATTATTTACAATGCGGATGCAACCGGCAGGGCAATAGAGCATCGCCTTGTAACGCTTGCAAGGGAGGGTGAAAATATCGAGCTTATTGAAAATTCGATGCTTGTTGATTTAATTGTGGAGAAAAAAAGATGTTTGGGCGGTTTATTTTTATCCTCGAATTCGGAAATTCTGCCCATCTTTTCCAAGTTTACGGTTCTGGCAACAGGAGGGTGCGGCCAATTGTACGAGAAGACCACGAACCCGCACGTTGCAACCGGCGATGGCTATGCGGCTGCAAAACGCTCCGGCGCCATGCTGGAAAACATGGAGTTCATGCAATTCCACCCGACCAAATTGGATGTGCCCTCGTCGCATCCGTTCCTGATTTCGGAGGTGATGCGGGGGGAAGGCGGGGAGCTGACGAATGCAAAGGGGGACGCATTCATGAAGGAATACGACCCGCTCGGCGAGCTTGCCCCGCGCGATGTGGTTGCGCGCGCAATTTTCATTGAAAGCCAGAAGGGCAAAGTGTACCTCGACATGACCCACAAATCCGCGGAATTCCTGAAGGCCCGCTTCCCAACAATCTACACGAAATGCCTCGGGTATGACATAGACCTTGCGGAGGATCGCGTGCCCGTAACCGCAGCCGCACACTATATGTGCGGAGGGGTGAAAACGGACCTGCGTGCAAGGGCCAGCATTCAAAATCTTTACGCGATCGGCGAGGCCGCGTGCACCGGCGTGCACGGGGCGAACAGGCTCGCATCTAATTCGCTACTGGAGGCGATGGTATTCTCGCACGAGGCATTCGAGGATGTTGCGGGAAGAATCGGGAAGGCAAGGATTGAAAGAAAAAAAATAATCAAACCCGGGATTTCCGATGTTACGGATTCCTCCGCTTTTCGGCAACGCATCAAGAAATTGATGTGGGAAAAAGTGGGCTTGGTGAGGACTTCCGATGGTTTGAGGAAAGCGATTTTGGAATTATCCGTGCTGGAAAAGGAAATTGGCGATAAAAGGCGTGCGGGCCTGAACCCCGATTCACTAACCGCTTACAATATGGTGCAGACTTCCGAATTAATTTCTACTGCGGCATTAAATAGGAAAGCAAGTTTAGGCTGCCATTTCATGCGGCATTAGTCGGGCCTTCGGATTCTTACAAACATTACGCCGGCCATTATCGTTGCGATCATCAAAGCCATGTACGCGTAATTCTCGGGGAATGAGGGTATCGAGAACGGATTGTTGTTATTGCCCACTCCGCTTCCCTGCAATCTTGGATATGCCAGCAAATTATCTGACGCAGTTCCCCTTGTTCCGTCCGGGGTGTTGTACATGCTAAGGCCCCTCTTCGCAAAATCCTGGTTCCAGGGAATGTCCTGGCCGTTCAGGGCGTACCATAGGCCGGTTCGGGGATCGAATGCAATTATCCCCCCCGCTCCCTTGGCTGCAAGCAGCATCGCCAATTCCTTAAAGCCATCCGGCCCGGTTGCGGTAAGCCACGGCTGCCCGTTCTCCATGCCGATACTGAACCTGAAATCGCCCTTGTCGGTCGGGATGATTATGTCATTCCCCTCCTTTCTTGGTGCGCCCGTAATCTCATACTGTTTCGTTTCCCCTGTTTTCTTATCGTATACAGTAAGGGTCTGCTTTCCATTCTCATCGGTTCCGATTGTGTATTTCTTATCGGCAGTTTCAAAAACCTGGAAGCCGCCTTCCTTTCCATCCGCCCCGGTTTGCACCTTCTTTAGCGCTTCTGCCAATTCGGCTGCATCCTTCTCCCCACCCACTTTCGGAATTGGATTTGTGATCGCAATAGCGGGCACGTCCTTCCCGTTCTCATCCTTGTTCGTCCGTATGCTTGTTGAGATTGATTTAATGCTATCCGCCGCCTTGCTTTTCGCAAGCACATACAGCACAACAACAAGCCTGTTGTTGTTCTCATCGAACTCGATTTTTCCTCTGTCCGTGATTATTGCCAAAAGCTTCCCGACCTTTTCCTCGTCAATATTCTTTTCGTTGTTGATGTACCCCTTGATACTGACATCCCCGTTCCCCCGGATTGAAATCACGTTGCCGGAAAGTTCTGCGAGGCCTTTTTCATCCAGTGCCTCCAGGCTCGGTGCCTGAATTTCAACTCCGACCGTGCTATTGTCATCATCCTCCGATTTTCCCTGGATGAACCTTATCCTTCCCTCGCTTGCGGTAATCCTGCCCTGATCCGTGTAAACCGCGAGCACCGGGCCGAATGCGGATGCGCTCAAATCCGTTGTAATGCCCGCTTTCAATCTCGCAAGCTGCTGCCTCAGGCATTGCACAGTTGAACACGAGTCATCAGAAATAATTAAACTGCCTCCGAGCTTTCCTGGCTGCACCTGCAATATTTCATTGTTCCTGCATGAGTCGTCCAAGGGCGCGGAGATGATCCTGTTCGGAACCAGCGTCCTCGCCAAGTCCTGCATCATCAGCGTGAGCAATCCCCTGTCCCTGCTGTCTGAAAGCTTTGTGGTTGCGCCTGTTTTCTTGTCCGTATAGGTAACGCCTGTCGCATCCGCGCAAACATACCCGTCCTTCGAGTCATGGCATTCCCTGAAGCAGCCGTTCGCCTTCAGCTTGTCGTACACGCCGAACCACTGCTGCTGCGCGCCATCCAGATGGATGTAATAGAGCTCTTCGGGGTTGAGCTGTCCGTATGGGTTGTCGGTGAACGCGCGCAAATTGAGCAATTCCGCAAGGGATTTTTCATCCACTTTCTGGCCGATACCTCCCAGCAGGCCGCTCACGTTCAACTGCTTTGCGACATCGATCTTTGTGAGCTGGTCGAATTTCTTCTGCAGGTTCTGGCCCGTCTGGGTGCCGGATATTTTTTGGTAAGCCGCAATTTTGTAGCTCGAGTCCTTGCAAACAGAAACATACCTGAAGCCGTTGCTTCCGACCACGGTTTTCCCCAATTGCACCGGATCGATCAATACCATGCCCATATATAGCTTCTTGAATGCGGTCTCGAATTTTGTCAAGGTGAGGCCCTTTCCGACTTCATCAATATTTGCTGCCCTCATTCCGCTTAATTTAGTATTTAATTTGAATGAGTCTTCGCCGAGTTTCAATGCCTGCGTTTCGTAACTGGCCAGTTGCTTAGTGACTTCGGCTATTTCTTCCGGAGTTTTTGCGAGAGGCAATACCTTTGTGTTTATATGCTGCATGCTATCAATGACATTCATCTGCTGCTTCTCAATCTCTGCGCCTTCCTTGACTGTTTCTAAAATTTCCCTCTGGCTGGCACCTTTGAAGAAATCCAAATGATTCTTAACGAACGAATTATCTTTGTATTTTGATAACCAACCCGTTTGCAAAGGATTGTACGCATCCCCTATCAATTTCGTCTTTGCAGCTGCGCCCAGTGTAGGCAGAAGGCCTTTCGATGGGCTATAAATCGACCATACCGATTGCGCCATCGATAATCCCGTGAAAATCTGGTACATGGTGAGATAATTATCGACGATGTCCTCGCTGCAGGCCTCTCCCGCAAAACTTACCGGGTCGATAAGCCTTGTGACAACCGCATCAAAGATGCCTATGCGTGCGATGGATGCGACGGGGCCTGAAACAAATTGGAAGTCCGCCTTCCTGTAAAGCAGGAAATGAACCAGCGGTGCGGCATACCCCAAAGTTTTGAAATAATTATCGAATTCCTTGCTGTTCGCCAAGGTAGTTCCCAACTCCAGATTGTTGCTGTAAAGCGCGAAGCTCGAATAATCCTTCCATGCCTTGATGTCCTCGAACATTGAGTTCTCGGACCTGCCCTTCCAGTCCATCTTCACCTGCCAGCCGTCCCCCTCCTTTTCGAAGCTTGTGAAGCTTCCTGATTTTGACGCGTCATCCGAGGCATCCCTTGCAAGGAAATAAATTTTCCCGGTCTCAAACGCCTTTGTGGGCGCTCCGGATTCCATCAGGTCGGAAACCCAGTCAGTTATCTTGCCGGTCCCGAAGAAATCCGTGCCCGACCTGAAGCCGCTGATGAAATCCTTGTTGTCCACATAAATCTGCATGTAGTTGTCCTTGAGCTTTTTGTCCGTTGTCTTCAATGACGAGAAAAGTATCTGGTTGGAGGCGGAGAGCGCTACCCTTGCGGCGCCCATCCAGCTTGCGCCGAAAATTGCAATTGAAAGCGGCCGCCACTGCTGCGTTATTACCTCAAAATCCACATCCCTCAATATTTTTGTCTTCAAATCCTTCTCTTTTACCATTCCCAAATATACCCGGGTCATTTCCTCTTGCACTCCACTCTGCGTCTGCAATCCCATGCTCCGTGATTGATAATCTGATAGATCCTTCAATTGCGTCTTCAGATCCTCAATCTCCTCCTTGATCTCATTCGGCCCCTTCTTCGTGAGCAGGATCGTTCCGGAGCCCGCAAGCGACGCCCACATCTCCCAGGTGCTCCATTGCCCTACAGTGTTCGCATACTTCTCATACATTTTCGGTATTACGATGCTGCCGGCATAGCTGTTCAATGCAGCAGCAGTGTTTGTGCTGGTAAGGTGCTGATTCGCCTTTACGGTTGTCTTGCTTTGATCGAATCCGACGTACAAATCCTTGTTCAGCAACGCCTGGAACGTCACCTTCCCTGAAATGAAGCTCCGATCCAGCAGGCACGCATTCGTTTTGTCCTGCGGCTGTATTTTCAGCAGGTCGGCCAGCGGAACGCTTTTGCCATTTGGAAGAACCACCTTGAATGCCTCGTATTGCGGCTTGGGGATGTCTCCTGCGGTTGTAATGCCAAGAGTCCTTGCCAGCTGATCCTGCCCTCCAGGGGAGCGCGCTGCAACTGCCTTCAACTGCTCCAATGTCAGCAGCCCCGTATCCTTGTTCACTTTGAACTCGTTCGCCATTTCCTCCAATCCCTTATCATCGTATTCGAGGAGGTTCGCAACGTCCCGAATTGAATAAGTGGGCGTATCCTTCAAATTGATGTTGATCTGAATCTGCTGCGCGGCCGCATTTGTTGGATCGTTCTTCTTCAAGGCAGCATCGTTAAGGGTTGAAAGCTGCTCCATCTGGAAGTCCTTCAGGCCCTGCTGGTACCGTGCGACCTCCGCAGCGCCCATTTCGGACATGATGCAGGTATCCTCGAACGTTGCATCACTAAGCGGTTCAGGCGAGGGCTCGTCCGCAAAATAAATAGCGGAGTTTTGGTTTTCGCCCCCCTTTTGGCTTTCCCCTCCATAAAAACTATAATAATATGCGGCGGAAGCGAACGGAACGAATAGGTCTATGAACAAGATGGCGAATACTGCCAAGGAGGCTGCGGGCTTAAGCTCCATTTCCATGGAAAAACATACCCCTTTCAGCCTTAAAAACATTAAGATAGCCAAACCGCCCTAAATTGATTGCAATGCGGCATTAATTCCGGGATATTTTCTCCCGGGCGGATATAGAAAACGATTTAAAAGTGTTTATGCCCTTTGTATATCAGCTGTTTTAGCTATTTCTACGGGGTATGAGGGTGAGAATATGGAGAGTATCGTGAATGACGCTTTGAAGCACACTTCAAAGAAAATAGATGGGGAGGAATATTTTGAGACGCCGCGCATCATGGTCATTGGCACTGGCGGCGGTGGCTGCAACTCCGTCAACAGGCTTGCGCGCTCCGGCATTAAGGGTGCTGAGCTCATTGCAATAAACACCGATAGGATGCACTTGACGATGATAAACGAATCCGTCAAGAAGATACTCATCGGCGCATCCATAACCCGCGGCCTCGGAGCCGGCGGATACCCTGAAGTTGGGGCAAAATGCGCGGATGTTTCTCGCGATGCCCTGGAAAAGCTGCTTGCTGGCGCAGATCTCGTTTTCCTCACATGCGGAATGGGCGGTGGGACCGGAACCGGTTCTGCTCCGATTATCGCTGAAATCGCAAAGAAGCAGGGCGCGATCGTCATTTCGATCGTCACCTATCCATTCGCTCTGGAAAGGGCAAGGCTGGAGAAGGCGGATGCAGGAATTGAGGCCTTGAAGTCGCAGGCGGACACAATAATCGTAATTGACAATAACAGGCTCGTGCAGATCGTACCGAACCTTCCGATCGACCAGGCATTCAATGTCGCGGATGAAATTATCGCAAGGGCAGTTAGGGGAATTACGGAAACGATCACGACTCCTTCGCTGATCAACCTCGATTTTGCCGACGTGCGCGCAATCATGAGCAACGGGGGCGTTTCGATGATCGCAGTCGGAGAGGCAAAGGGCACAGGCAGGGCAGAGGAAGTTGTTGGGAACACGCTGAACCATGCATTGCTTGATGTTGATTTCACCGGTGCAACCGGAGTGCTGCTGCACATCACCGGCGGGCCTGACATGACGCTTGGGGAATGCAATGCAGTTGGGACCGCTTTGACTGAACGAGTCGACTCGAACGCGACAGTCATCTGGGGCGCAAGGCTTGACCCTGCATTCGAAGGCAAGATCGAGGCTATAGCGATCTTTACCGGAATCCAGTCGCCGTATGTGCTCGGGAAGTCGCAGGCTCCGAAGATGAGCTCCGCGATGGGTTCGTCCCATAGGGGAGTTGACGACATCGAATTCATTTGATTTTTTTTCTTTTTCTTTATTTTTTTTAGGATGTTACTTTATGCGAGTGCGAAATATCAACAACTTACGCCTGATGATAATCGGCGCTTTTACGGGCTTTCTTAGCGCGCTGCTCGGGGTCGGGGGAGGCTTCATCCTGATTCCCATGCTTGTTATATACGCCGGCTATCGGATGGTTTCCGTTGCGAAAATATCCCTTCTTGTAACCTTGTCAATTGCATCCATGGCCGTTCTGGCAAATTACCTTGCCAACCACGCGGGCATCGATTTCCAAGTTGCAGCATGGGTTGCGCTCGGTGCGTTGCCCGGCTCGTGGCTGGGCACGAGGCTTGCGCATTCCCTCGACCATAAGGCATTGGTGAAGATCTTCTCGATCCTTCTCTTCTTCATCGGAATAAAGATGTTCGGGCTGGTGTCCTTTGCGCTGCCCCTTTCAATCCCCCACGAAAGCTTTTCCTATGCCTTACTTGGGATTTTTGCCGGCTTCCTCTCAGGCCTTTTCGGGATAGGCGGTGGCGTGATCCTGGTCCCGGCGTTCAACATCGTCTTCGGCTTTGATTCGCATATTGCCATTTCGACCTCCCTTGCCTCGATCATCCCGATCGCGCTCTTCAGCCTGTTCTTCCATAGGAAGGGCAATTGGCCTGCCGGGTCGGATTTGAAAAAGATAATCCCGGCTGCAGTGCTCGGTTCGGCTGTTGGCGTTGTTGTTTCCACGAACATGCAGTCCGCAATGCTCGAGATTTTATTCGGGGTAGTGCTGGTGATCTATTCCGCGAGGCTGTTCATACGCACTCCCAAGGCAGAAAACTGACCCTGCCCGTCTAATTTCTTCTCATAATGCCGGCGAACTCCGGCCTATTTCCCTTCCCATCATTTCAAAGCATCAGCGCAGCGAATTCCCACAAATCCAGTTCCATTTTTCCGATTTTTCAGAGCATCAGCGCAGCGAATTCCCCGAGATTTTTCACCGTTTTGCCAACAACAATCCGTTTTCCGCCCCTATTCAGGTAATAGGCATCGATTCCGACCCTTTTCGCTGCCAGGTAATCGAACTCATAATCGTCCCCGATGTGAATTAATTCTTCCGGCTTAATTCCCATTTTCCTGCACGCCTCCAAATACCCCTTCGAATCCCCTTTTATGCAATGAAAATCACTAATAGTCGAATATGTGGCAGAAAAGTATTTTCCCAGCCCCTCAACTTTCAATTTGAAGTCGATGAATTCCCTCGTGGCGTTTGAAATCACTGCTAATTTGTATTTTTTCCCCAATCTTTTGAGCGCCGGAACCGTATCCGGGTACAAATTGATCAGGTTCGAGCTGTTTTTCAGTATTTTCCTGTAATCCGAATCGAGCCCCAGCTCCCTCAGCCAGAACTTGATGTCGTACCAGTTGACATTCTTGTTTCCGATGAATTCATACGCGGAATAAACCGCGTTCTTTGCTGCAGTTAAGCCCAGCCTGTTCTTTTCCGCATACAATCTCGGTATCTCTTCCATCCAGACGGCCTTCTCGAAGTTCAGGTCAGCTAGCGTGCCGTCCAGGTCGAAGGAGATGATATTTCTCTCCATACCCGGCTTAATGCCAAGAGATATTAAATACTAATCGGCGCATTCATCCCTTCATCCATCGGTGCCTTTTCCTCCGCCCGGCCGAAATCTTCCCGGAGCCGCCAAACACCTTATGATCCCCAACATTTGATTAGAATATTTGGTGATGAAAAATCCGATATCCTCATTTGTAGCCCTCCTGCGCCTTAAATAGTGGGCGGGATCAAGAAAACTGTGTTCATCTAATGACCTCCAAATTCGACCAATGGCGCTTTTCACCTTCCGGCTTCTTTTTTGGGGCTTGCCTAAAAAATAATATTCTACTAGCACTTCATTAGGATGAATTGTATTATCATTAGTATTATCATTAATGGGAACGGGTGCTGCGCTGATCCTTCCGCGAAATCGGGACTCGATTCCTAACTGGACGAGCAGAAGCCTCGAATCCGAGGCGGTTCCGTGGAAATTAATGACCGGGGAAGTAATCCCCCCTTTCCAAAGGATTTGTGCCAGTTCATTGTCGCTTGGGATGGTTTTCAAATGCGCCTCCAGACCGCTGTGGCTCATCTTTTTCCTGAAAGCTGCGAGGGCGATTCCTTCGGGCGTGTATTTCCGGGGAAGTTTGACCACTAGCGCGCCTTCTTTCCCCCATTTTTCATGTTCCTTATAAGCGATATCGTAAGTACGTTCATTCGCATGCCTCTGGACGAGGCAAAGCACCCGCCTCTTTTCTTCCGGCACCTCTCGAATCATCCTGATCATTTCCGGAACATTGCTTGGCCTAATAATCATCCTGACCGCCGAAAAAAAACTAGAACCTGAAATCCGCCTCCCCATACACCTTCTCGCAGTAGTCGCACTGCAGCTTCAGGGGGTTGCGTTCCTTGATGTGCAGCCTTGAGGCGCCTTCCTTATTCGTGATGCAGTTAGGGTTCGGGCACGGCACAACTCCTTGCAGCGCCTCCGGAAGCTTCACCTTGTATTTCTCGATCACTTCGTAATTCCGGATAACGTTGATCGTCGCATAGGGTGCAAGAAGCGCGATTTTCTCCAATTCCTTCTTCTTTAGCTCCCTTCCCTCGATCTTGATGATGTCCTTCAGGCCCGTTGTGCCACTCGGAACATTGATCAGGACGGAGATTGTCGCCTTGAACTCTTCATTAATGCCCAATATTTGCAGCAATTTTATCGATTTCCCCTGCGGGACATGGTCGATCACGATCCCGCTTTCAATCTTCTTCACTTTCAGAATGTCTTTTTCCGTCTTTGCCATCATTCTCACCTTCTTTCATTTCCATTTTTCCAAGAAAAACTGCGACCAGAATAATCAACAGCATCCCGGCTATTATCGCGATTTTCGAGTTGAAATCAAGGCCCGACTGCACCGCCCAAAGCGTGATTATCGTGCATGCCACAATTGAACCCATCATTATTGCTTTTCCCGTGCCCCTCCTCCTTTCAATCTGTTTTGCATCGTATTCATCCATGCTCTAGCCTTTCAATATTAGCGAAAGTATGGCCATCCTTGTTGGTATCCCGTTCGCCTCCTGCTCGAAATATTTCGCCCTCGGGTCCGTGTCGACTTCCGTTGCGATCTCATCCACCCTCGGCAGGGGATGCATGAGCATCGCATCCTCCTTTGCGGTCTTCATCATCTCCGCGTCTATCACGTAGGCCGCTTTCTTGTATTCCTCCGGGTCCTCGATCCTCTCCTTTTGGATTCTGGTCGCATAAATCACGTCCGCTTTTGAAATATCCAATTTTTCCAGTTCCTGCACCTTGCAATTATTGCGCAAATCATTGATCATGGATGCCGGGAATCGAAGCTGTTGCGGCGCATAATACTGCAGCGTCACATTCTCGAATTTCGAGAGCGCATATGAAAGCGAGTGCACTGTCCTGCCGTATTTCAAATCGCCCATCATGAGCACCGTAATCCCGTCTATTTTCTTCTTGGTTTTCTTTATTGTGTAAAGATCCAGCATCGCTTGCGTGGGGTGCTGGTTGTTCCCATCCCCCGCATTGATCACGGGCACTTCACTCACTGCTGCTGCAAGCGCAGCTGCGCCCTCATTGGGATGCCTCATGACAAAGCAGTCAACTTGCGGCTCCATCGCCCTGATCGTGTCGTGCAGCGTTTCCCCTTTTGAGTGCGATGACACTTTCGGATCGGCAAATCCGAGCACCTCCCCGCCCTGCCTTTTCATTGCCGTTGTGAATGAGAATTGCGTCCGAGTGGACGGCTCGTAAAACAGCGAGGCCATCACCTTCCCCTTCAATTCGTTCGTGTTCTCCTTCTTCCGGAACAGGTGGTCCATCTTTTCCGCTTCAGAAAGCACTTCCTCGATATCCTTCCGCTCAATGTTGACAATTGAAATCAGGTCCTTCCCCTTCCAGTTTCCCATACCGCCATCTACCCCCTTTATTTTAAGAAACAAGCATCAGGAACTATTATTCGACCCACAGGTTTTTAAGAGAGGGGGGTGCTCTGGAGGTTCGCAAGGTATTTTAATTTGCGCATTTCCAATCATATTCTGGATTCATGGTGGTTCTAATGGTCGTCAAGGAGGAAGCATGCTGCCCGAAGTGTTTTACTTATAAGTCCTTCATCGTGCCGCTGGTCTTCGACGAGTCGACTGCCATATTCAGCTGCCCGCATGACAATTCGCACCAATTCGTCGAGGACGAGGAGGGCTTCCTGCAGAGCAAGGGCTAATGCATTACGCTGGCTTTAATGACCGGATTGTCTTTTAACATGTCCAGCCGCCTCCTCAAGTACAATAAAATCTCTTTATCCTTTTGAATTTCTCGAAAATACGCGGTATGATCGGATACCCCCAGGAATTTATCATGAACCAGAACCTGGGCCTCGATTCTCCTGATCAGGCCCCAGATGCTTTGCGGCTCGCTTACCAGGGCACGCGTCAAGGCTCTTTTTGTGAAACCGCTTTTTTTCCATCCCTTGTTTTGTTTTACAAATTGCGCGAATCTGCCGGCCCTTTCCCGGCTCAGCACCGATTCAGTAACATATTCATATTCTACCGGATCCAGATGATATTTTAAAATTCCGAGCATAGCTTCAGTCAAATTCGGTTTGGTCTCAGGCCGATCCATGCAGTGTTCAACCTTTTATTACGCCGATCGGAACCATCCGTCTGCCTTGCCTTTCTTTTCCAAAAGAAAGGCGGTGGCTCCGCCAAAGAAAATGATTTAGCCTTTGATAACCCCTATCGGCACCATCCTCGCAACAATTTTGCTGATTCCGGCTAGCTCCACTGCCTTCACCACTTCATCCACGTTCTTGTACGCGCCGCCGAACTCCTCGGCCAGCAGATCGTACGAGCCGGCTTGTATCTCCTGCCCTTTCGATTCCATCTGCTTCACGATTTCCCTTCCGGAGAATTTCCTGGTAGCTTCATGCCTGCTCATTACCCTGCCTGCCCCATGGCAGGAGGAGCCGAATGAAACAGCCGCACCGGGCAGGCCGCACAATAAGTATGAGGCGGTATTCATCGAGCCGGGAATTATCACCGGCTGGCCCACATTCCTGTATGCTTGCGGAACCTCTTTTCTTCCTTTCCAGAATGCCCTTGTGGCGCCTTTTCTGTGCACGCAAACCTTCTTGGTCTGCCCCTGCACCTCATGCTCCTCGAATTTTGCGATGTTGTGGCATACGTCATAAACCAATGAAAGATCGTAGTCTTCCCATTTCCCTCCCAAAACCTGCTGGAAGGTCTCCCTCGTCCAATGCGTCATAAGCTGCCTGTTATTGAACGCGAAATTTATTGCTGTTCTCATCGCACCCAAATAGTCCTGCGCCTCCTTCGCTGCAAGCGGCGCATACGACAATTCCCGGTCAGGCAGTTGCCAATTGTTCCTCTGTATCGCGCCCATCATCGTCCTGATGAAATCATCGCAGATCTGGTGCCCGTACCCCCTGCTTCCCGAATGCACCATTATGGTGATCTGGTTTTCATTCAATATCCCAAACGATTTTGCAATCTCCTCATCGTAAATTTTTTCCACCTTCTGTATCTCCACGAAATGGTTCCCCGCGCCAAGCGTGCCCAGCTGGGGCCCGCCGCGCTTCTTCGCCATGTCCGATACTTTCGAGTAGTCGCTCTCCGCGAAATGGCCGTTCTCCTCGCAATGCTCAATATCCTTCTGGGTTGCATACCCTTGATCCATTGACCATTTCAGGCCTTCCGAAACGGCTTTTTCAAGCTCTTGCGGATTCAAGCGCACCTTGCTCTTGCTTCCGACGCCTGAAGGCACATTTTCGTATAATTTGTTTATGAGCTGCTTCAATTTGGGCCTTATGTCGTTCTCATTCAAATTCGTGCGGATCAGCCGAACGCCGCAATTTGATACGACCAGCCCGTTTGCTATAAAATTATGGGTTTCCGCTACGGTGAAATCGTAAACCAATCCATCGTAATTGATTTCCGCTATTTCCACTATTTCATCCAATAGGCAGCCTAATTGGTTGAGCTCATTTTGGGCTTTATGGCAAAATTCAGCAAACGACTCAAATGCCTGGGAAATCCTAACCGGCAAATTCTCGTAATACGACCGTTCGATGAATCTTTTGTTTGCTATTGGGCTGTCCAGCAATTTTTGCACTTCTTTGAGCGACAGGCCCTTGGTTTTAAATTCCCGTGTTTTTTCAGAAATTTCAAGCCGTCCTTGGAATTCGATTTTCTTCAGCAAAATGTACTTGACGGCAATTTGGGCCATTTTTGAGCGTTTTTGATTGTATTCGAACCCTACCTGCCTGAAAAGCCTTAGAAGATTGCTCTCGTCTGCGGAAATTTCAAGCCTTAACCTAAAGGTCTTTCCCTGCTTATTTGGATACTCCTCCCTTTCCGCCAGTTTCGTGCATTTTATGCCAAGTTCATCCAAGAGAGACATTATTTCGGAGAGAAATAACCGGCCGGAATCCTTTGCATATTCGTTTTTATTTTGCGCAAGAATGGGCGAATTGAAGCCAGTTTTGGAATGGGTGGCCGGCGTGGTCAACTCTGCTCCAAACAATCCTGCCAAAAAAAGCCTTTTTATCCATAATGGGGACTTTCTGATCCATTCGGGCACGCCGAACTTTGCAGATGCCTTTTTGCCCCTTGGCAAACCGAGTTTTTCCATTTTCCCTGCAAAATCCTGTGAGTAGATATGGAGTTCGCTTGCCTGGCCCATAAATTCCCTCGTTCCATATTGGGACTTTATGCAGCTTCTGCGCTTCCTGAAGAATATGGATGATTTAACGCCTATGCTTTCCAAATCGGCCTGCATCACAGTAAGGTCGTCATTTACGCCGTACGCAACCACCCGGCCCTTTTTTCCCGAATAAGTGAGCGTGCCGTCCCCAATCAGATATCCCAGGATTTTGGCCAAGATTCCTGTTTCATAAGGGTTCTCTATTGCCGAGTAACCGCATCCTTCAAAGAGGTTAATGCCTACCTTGTCCCCCACTGCAAGCTCCCCGGCTTTTTTCATCCCATATCCGGTTAGCAAGGGATGGTCCTGGCTGCATCTTAATTTTAAACCCGTTCTAGTTGAAATTTCAAAAATCCGGTTATCCGCCTTCTTTTTCATAAAAGCGAGCAATGCCCGCGGAACCAGATTTTTTGATTTTGGGTCGACCGAACTCACGAACGTCCTTTGCACGGATAGGCTGATTTCATATTTTCCCGATTGCTCGAAATTTGTGAAAAAGGTTTCAAACTTTTCAATTGGGATGGCAAAACCCAACGAATGGACTATTTTCGTTCCTTCCGCTAAGCAATTAATATCATATCCGACTCCGCCCGGAGACACGATGCCCTCTTCTGGGTCGAATGCCGCAACTCCCCCAATTGGAAAGCCATATCCTTCATGGCCATCTGGCATTACATAAGCCGCTTCCAGAATCCCCGGCAGGCTCGCCACGTTCTTCGCCTGCCCCAAAGTCCGATCGGTCATCATCTTGTCTAGCATCTCCTTAGTTGCAACTGCCCTTACAGGAACGCGCATCGCGCCCTCTTTTGGGGATTCAAATATGCCTGGTTTTATCTCATTGAAACCCATAACCTCACCGGAGAGTAATTTAAGGTGTGAGGCTTTTTATAGGCTAAGTTAAACAATACGCTTTTTAATTTGGTTTGAGAACTCATTAGGCTTGTGATATTATGCCTAGGGAAAAACACCATCTGAAAGCTGCGGAAGTGAAGCATACTGCAAAGGCAAGCGTTTCAAAGGCCCCCTATCCTGCCAAAGCTGCCAATCCGATCAATCAAAATAACAAGCACCAAATGAAAATCACGCAAATCAAGGATCTTGCCCAAGTAAAAAGCACTGCAGACATTGCTGTTTCCGATGCGTTAATAGACCAGGTGATCGGGCAGGACAAGGCAATCGAGGTAATCAAGAAGGCTGCTTCCCAGAAGAGGAATGTTTTGCTGGTTGGCACTCCCGGAACGGGGAAAAGCATGCTTGCGCAGGCAATGGCGGAACTGATGCCCGTGCAAGAGCTGGAGGATGTGCTGGCAGTTGCCAACAGGGATGATGATAACATGCCCAAAATCCGGACAATGAGGGCCGGGGAGGGCAGGAAACTGGTTGCGGGGGAGAGGATGCAGGCAAGGATGACAATGGGCAATTCGAACCTTATGATGATCGGTTTCATGATGCTTTCGTTGCTTATTGGGCTGTATATTCTGCCGAAATATTTCGATCATGTCATCGTTGCCGCGATGCTTATTGGGACCTTCATGATGGGCGCCGCAATAATATTTGCGATGCAGCTCGGAAGGGGCAGGATGTTCGAGGGCGGCGAGAGCATGAAGCTGATAGTTGACAACTCCGGCAAGAAGAAGGCGCCGTTCGTTGATGCAACGGGCAGCAGGGCGGGTGCGCTGCTTGGGGATGTAAAGCACGACCCATTCCAGTCGTTCGATGGAAAAACCCAAGTGGAGCTGAATGGCGAGATGTTGGCGCTTGAGAACATATGGAAGGAATATTCGCAAAGATACCCTGTTGAAAAAAGGGATGGCGGCTATGAGGCGATAGTGCTTCCAAAAAGGGCGAAGGCGAAAATACTTTCAAGGAAGGGCAGGGCTCTTATGCCCGCCAAATTGCTGATAATAAATCGCCGGCCCTACAAGGGAAAAATAGTCAAGATCAAAGTCGGGAAGCGCACCCTTTCAACCACGCCGGAGCACGCATACATATCGAATCCTTCTGATAAACCCGCAAGAAGGCTGCGGAAGGGCATGAAAACGTTTGTAGCTTCGTAGGCCCTAAACCGGCTTATTTAAAATCGCGGCCGACCAAACCCTTAATTATGCAAATTCCCAGAAAAGCCCAGACAAGCATCGAATATATCATGCTTGCAGGCGCGGTGATTGCGCTTGTGATCATTGTTGTGGTCGTAACCCGCGGAAATGTGCTCGGCCCTGCCGGCGGCGAGGTTGAAAACAAATCGAAGGACATCGGGGGCATACTTGCCTCGATTCCCGGCAAAATCCCTTGGATATCCGCCGTTGCTGTCACTCATCCTGCTTTGAATATTGTGGCCCTCTCCTGGGAAACCGACATTCCCGCAACTTCAACAGTTGAATATTGGAATGCGACTTCCCGTTTTGTAACAGGCGGCAGTGTTCAAGTCACTTCGCACTCCGTAACCCTGCCTCCGCTGCCGGCACTCTATGTTTACGATTATCGGGTTACTTCGTGCAGTTCGGAAAGCGGCTGCAATGCTTCGGTGGCGGGCACATTCACTGCCTGATCACTCATCCCCGCGGATCCTCAAAAGCAGCTTGCGGCCCATTGTTTCCATGTACTCGATTTCCTTCCCGGATTCGACATCCGCCCGCATGTCCTCGGGCATTTCAACCTCGAAGGTCTCATACGTTGCCAAGTCCATCAGCTGCGCGCTTGTGCCTGTCACCGCAACAACCTGCGCGCGCCTCCTCTCGATTATCGGGATCTCAACATCGGCATCGGAAGGCCTTAATAGCGATCTCTTGGTATTATCAAATATTCCGATTGCAACCACGTTCATTTTCGCAGCGCCATGCTTGCCGGGCTTGCTCTTGTCTATTGAAACCACCCTGCAGGGAAAATCGTCGATTATCACGTATTTTCCGACTTTCAAATCGCTCATGGAACCGTATATCTTGTCAACCATTGCATTTCACCTAAAAAAAGAATTTGATACTTTTAGTTACTTAATGTTTAAAAATATGCAGAGAGGAGCATTAATTGACGACCAACCCGAGGGGGCACATCCCCCCTTAGTTTGGTCGGATGCCCAAACCCCCTAAGTTGGTGTTTTTATGCAGCTCGTATTCCTTGGAAGCGGAGGCGGCAGGATCATCCTCGATAAGCAGATTCTAGCCACCGGAGGTTTCCGGATCAATTCCGCTGATTTGAAAATGCACGTGGACCCCGGTCCGGGCGCATTCGTGAAGTCGTTGCTAAACAAGCAAGAACCCGGCGAGCTCAACGCGCTTTTCGTTTCGCATGCGCACATCGACCATTGCAACGACGCGAATATGCTCATCGAAGCGATGAATTTCGGGAATTACCGGGGCAAGAAGGGAGTCCTGCTCGGAAGTGAAAGTGTGGTTAACGGCTTCGAGAAATTCGAGAAGCAGATTGACGAGTATTTCAAGGGAATGCTTCATGAATGCAAGAGCATGAGGGCAGGCGAGTGCCATGAATTTTCAGAAAATGCGCATCTTCGGGCCGTTAAAACCGACCATGAAGACCCATCCGCAATCGGTTTCGTGCTTTCCCTGGATGGAATCAATTTGGGCTACACCTCGGATACCGATTATTTCGATGGCATAGCCGCACAATTCGAGGGCTGCGATTTTATCATTTTCAATTGTTTGCGGCCAAACGATGATGGGCTGAGATTCCATTTCACTGCTGCTGATGCTGTGAAAACAGTAAATGAGATGGTCAGGAAGCCGAAGGCAATTTTCATCACGCATATGGGAATGAAATTCCTCCAGGCCGGCGCGGATGCGCAGCGCCGTCTGATCGAGGAAAAAACCGGCGTTCCCACGATAATCGCAAAGGAGGGCCTAAGCATCGATTTGAGCACTTATTCCGGGCAGCAGAAACTACTATGATTTATTGTATTTCCCATTTACGATACTTTTCCCTATTTGATTTTTTTTACAATTCCCTTGTTCGCATCGACTTCAATCATATCCCCGTTCCGAAAAACTTTCGTTGCCTTTTCCGTGCCGATAACGCAGGGCTTTTTGAGCTCCCTTGCAACAATCGCCGCATGGCATAGGATTCCGCCCGCATCTGTCACGATTGCAGCCGCCTTCTTCATCAATGAGATGTATTCCGGCCGGGTCATGCCCGCAATCAGGATATCCCCTTCCTTGAAATCAGGCGCATTCCTTGCATCCAGGACGATTTTCGCCTTTCCAATAGCCTTTCCGGGGTATGCGGTTTTTCCCCTCAATTCCAGGATCCCTTCCGTGCTGTGAATTGCGGCTTCTAGCATCCTTTCCTCATCGCCTATGGCCAGCTCGTACTTCCCCTTTTCAAAAAGGAAAGCCGCAGCATGCCATCTTGATTCCAGCAATTC
>JAZDKC010000018.1:0-12578 GCA_043803465.1 Microcaldota archaeon | reverse complement strand
GAATTCGGGCACCAGGAATATCGGCTGGTTGATCAGGTTCATCAATGCGAGCTCGTACATGTCCCCGGTTGTGATCGTGCCCTGCACCATCTTCTGGTCGCCGAGCGCAAGCTGGTTCACCATGTTGTTGGTGTCGTATTCGTCCCTTCCCTGCAATTTATTGAGGTTGAAATTTGCCAGCATCGCTTCAAGTTTCGGCGACGGCCTTCCAACCAAGTAGACCGTTGAAGTCCTTCTGCTATTCAGCGCATCCATCACCCTTCCATCCATTTCCTCCGCGCCTTTTGAAAACACCACCGGCGCCTTCAGCTCCTGCGCGAGGTATTTCGCGGAAAGCGCATCGAATGCGAAATCGTCCCTGATGACCACCACTTTTTCAGAGGGGATCATGCCGAGCATCTGCACGCCCAGGTCATGATGGTCTTCGAAAGCGTACTCCCTCACATCCAGGTTCTGCGAATGGAGCAAATATGTGAGGGAGGGCACCGCGCTGTCCTTCCTGCTGAACAGGATCACTTTCGTTATTTGCCTGTTCGTCGAGAGCTCCTGCATGAATTCATTCGTCTGGAACGGATCCAGTATGAACCGCAGGTTGTAGCCGTTCAGGGTCGAATAGATGCTCGCCAGGTATGCGTCCTGCCACTTGTTCGAATTGATGATTACCATCGTGGGCTCCGTGTTCGTGTTCGGAAGCTCGAATTCCTCCGCTGCAGCAGCTGGGATGGCGAGCGCAAGCACTAGCAATGCAAGAACCATCCAGCTCGCAAACCTACGCATATTCGGCTACGCCTCGAAATACAAATCAACACTGCCCGAAAAGCTTTTCGGGAAAACAATCTCGTAATCGCTCGTTCCGCCCATAGCATCGGGCTTGTTAACGTTGAAATCCGTGCAGAATATAATGTTATCCCCGCCGGTGTACGCGCCGCTCGAATCCTCGTCGGAATAAAGCACGCCTATTGCCCAATTGTAGTCGGATGAATTGAGGAAATACGTTTCATTAAAGCCGCACGGAGGCCTGCTGGTCCTGTAAAGCTGGTGCCTATCGAAAGTGAAGCTGCCGCTTTCATATGCTGCAGAAGATGATGCTGCTAAATTGGTCCATGCATCAACCTGGGAGCAACTAGCCGCGTCGCAATAAATCCTCGCCCTGTACCAACCGTTCGCAGCTGTCTGCGAGTTGCCGAGAAGAACGAACTCGCCCGGTTTGTTAGGATCCGCAAACAGCTTCCCCCAAGCGGTATCCGTGCCGCCCAGCTGGGTTGTCGACCAGAGCGATATGAAGTTGAAGTTGCCTGCCATGCAGTTTGCTGCAGACGTGCAAACCATGAATGAATACCAGTCATCATTCAGCCCCCCGAACATCACAACGAACCCGCCGTCCGTGTTCAGCAGGGGCGCAACATCGAAATTCCTTGCCACCGTGCCTATTTCCGTTGTGTCGTTGCTAAAGAGAGTCCCGAAACTGCTTCCGTCATAGTACTGGCAGTTCACATCCCCCGCAGTCCATTCCTTCCAGCATACCATCTGCCTGTCCGTTCCAGGGAAAGTGATTGTGCGCGTAAAACGCACATCCCCGTCGCCTCCGCTCGCGCCTGCTACGGGCGCGGTCCAAGAGCCACCTTCAAAAGACCGCCTGAAAATTGTGAGTTGCGTGTCCTCCCCGTAAAATACATTGAAATCGCCGCTCTGCTCCTCCCAGTCCCCGAAATAGCTCTGGTAGTCGCTCGTTGTGTCTAATTCAGTGGTAATCTGGACCTGGGTTGAAAAATTGAAGGCCCCGTTCTGCCACAGGATTGCGTACAAATCAGGCGTTGCAGAGCCATCCGAAAGCAGCAGCATTATGTCGTTGGTCCCCTCCCTTGGGAACAAATCCAATATCCGGTTAGTAACGCCGGCAGTCCCGATGGCGAAGCCGTACTGGCTTGAAAAATCAATTCCATCCCAAACCCTGTAAGCAATTGTCTGGGTAGTCGTATTTGCATATACAATCAAGGCGTTCCCGGAAATGCGTTCATACCCAATATCTATCACATCCCGGTTGTTGACGGATGCAACTGCAGTCATTTCCGTTGTAGCGCTCCATGATGAGCCGTTCCATATCTGCGCATCGATGTCGTTGTTGGAATCGAGGGTGATCAGCATTTTCTCATCCCTATTCGGGCAGGATCTGATCCTTGTGAATTGCACGGTTCCTGCCGTTACCGGGGGTGTGCTTGCAGCTGCTGTTGCGCTCCAATCAGTCCCGTTCCATGTCTGGTATTGCGCGGTTGTTGCAGCTGCCGAAGACTGGAACGTCACCATGCCCCCGAGGGAAGGATAGTCAATATCGAACAAATTACTGAAGTACGTTTCCAGCTTGTCGTATTGCAGTGTCAATCCCAGCTCTGTATCCATTGCGGGCATGTCTGTTGTATTATCCGCAATCCTTAATTTTCCCCAGGATATGGATGCACCCGACTTGGCTGCATACAGGGTTCCCGTTGGTATCTTGCTCACATACATCGACACAGATCCCTCTGATTGATTCACAATCCTGCTCTCCTCATTGCCGTAGAAACCGACATAATAATTGCTCCCGCCGATCGGGTTTGGCGGGTATGCGACGTTGACCCTGAGCTGCGGGAACGGGAATTCGGAATTCAGGTTATTCCTTGAATCGTTTGCAAATGTGGTGTTCACAGTAAAGTTGCCAACAGTTCCCGACACGTTTATCAGCATCCCGTACCTCCCATCCCCTGCAATCCCCGCATTGCAGCCCGTATCGCTCAGGGTGATGTTGCTAGCCGTATCGTTGGGGTACGTGACGAGCGCCCATACCGCGTCTATTCCGATCCCCGCATCCGATGCGGATGCGTTCACGCATATTATTTCATACGGCAGCACCGATGCCGAATCGACCGAAGTGTTCCCCACATCCGGCGCCGCATCCTGCACATTTATCGTGATGTTGGCTGTCACGTTCAACTGGCCTGCTGAATCATTCGCCCAAATTCTCGCAAAGAACCCCTTCCCTTCCGCGTTACTGGGTATTACTAGCGAGTAATTCCCCCAGGAATTGTTCGAATCGGAAAACGCAAGTGGCGTTTGGTTTTCGAATACCCCTGTTGCATTATGCTCTAGCCAAAATTGGCTCAGGCTGGCGTCATCGTACCAAAGCGAATAGATGGTTATGCCCTGGCCCGGCACTGGCGTTGAATTAGTCACGCCAATCTTGTCCGCTTCTCCATCGTAAAATAACGGGTAATCTTCGAATCCCAGATAATATTGCAGGTAGTCCTCGCCAATAATGCCCTGGCTGCTGAAGTTGTACGTTCCATTCAGCATTATCTTCACATACCCATCAGAATCCTGCGAACGGTAGTTGGCAGTTGAAGCGGTGATGTTGCAAACCATGTTTGAAAACATGTTCGCTTCCATCGTCTGCTCGCTGCAGACATTCCAACTTCCGCTCACCCAATCATATATGTTCAAGGAGTAATTCTTCGCAATTGTAGAGTTGACCCTTGCAGTGACGTTGATGAAATTCAGGGTTTTTGATGCCGGAACGCTTGCGGCTGTAGCCGTGGAGTTGTGCAGGATTTCCGACCTGTGGAATTTGTCGTTGTTGAATGTGAAATAGCCCGCTTCATATGTCGTTGCAGTAGTGGCGCCAAAGCCCGTCCAAGCCTGCGTCTGCGCGCAAGCATTCGTATCGCAATAAATCCTCGCCCTGAACCACCCCTGGGCAGCAGTCTGTGAAACGCCTACGAGGGTGAAGTTGCCGTAATTATACGGGTCGGCATATATCTGCCCCCATTGCGTGTCCGTTCCGCCAAGCTGGGTGGTTGACCAAAGGATTCTGGTGCTGAATATGCCCGAATCGCAATTTGTGCCAGAAGTGCAAACCATGAAATCGAACCAGTCATCGTTGGTGTCGCCATACATTATCACGAAGCCCCCGTCCGTGTTCAGCAAAGGCGCAACATCGAAATTCCTCCCCACCACACCCGTTTCAGTGGTGTTATCTGCAATGATCGTCCCAAAATCAGTTCCATTGTAGGTTTGGCAGTTAATGTCCCCCGCAGTCCATTCCTTCCAGCAGATCATCTGCCTGTTGGTTCCCGGAAACCCTGCAGCCTTTACATACCTGAGGTCGCCGTCGCCTCCGGTTCCGCCCAGCACTTCAGAGCCCCAAGATCCTCCGGAGAAGGTGGCCATCAGGACGTTGGTGAATGCGGCGTCGCTGCTGTAGTAGACATTGAAGTTGCCGCTTATCTCCTCCCAGACGCCGTAATAGCTCTCCTCGTCGCTTGTCCCATCGATCGAATCCGAGATCTTCAGCGATGTCGAGGCGTTGAAACCCGTTCCATTCCAGAAAATCGCGTACAATTTCGGTATTGCCGTTCCATCCGAGACGAGCATCATCATTTCGTTGCTGTTGGGCTTTGGAACAAGGTTAATGATCCTGTTGGTGACGCCTGCAGTGCCGATGTTCAAATGCCCGTTGGCAGTCCAGCTGTTCCCATCCCATAGCCTGTATGTGACAGTCGCAGCAGTTGTGTTTGCAAATGCGACCAGCGCCCTTCCCGAAACCTGCTCATATGCCGCATCATATGCGCGCTTTGTGGCGATTGAAGCGGAAGCAGTCATTTCGGTTGTCGAGGTCCATGCATAGCCGTTCCATATCTGCGCATCAACATCCGAATTCGAGTCCAGCGTGACGAGTATTTTCTCATTCCTTGCAGGGTTGGATTTCAGGACATTAAACCTCAAGGTGCCCGCAGTTGCAGGTGTGCTTGCAGCCGCTGTTCCGCTCCAGCCGTCGTACCGCCATTGCTGGTATTGTGCTGCAGTAGCAGAAACGCTAAGCTGAAATACTGCCATGCCATCCAGATTGTACCCCGCTTCCAATATGCCAAGTGAAACATTGTCCGAAACATACGTATCGCTCAGGGAACCCGAATAGTATGTGCCCCTAGATAAAATGTAATCTGAAGAATTGAACTGGTTGAGCACGGAAATTGAATCGGATGTGCCAGAAAGCCAAATGATGAATATTGAGAACGCTGCGAATTTCAATCCCATTTTCCCCTCCCCCGGCCCGGTATCATTACCCCCAGAGAGATTTAAATCGTATAGAGATAAACCCGAAGTTGATTTTTTTTCTACCCAAAGCATAAATACCGGAACAACGGCAGTCTAATTGTGGAGGTGCAGAAGTGAGATGAATGCGCCCGAACCCGATCCTGATCCTTTTTCTCTTCCTTCCTGCTGCAGGCTCGTTTTCCGAATTCAATTACCTATTTCCGGAAGGCCATTCGCCGGGCGCATATACTTTCCTCATAACCCCGAAAAGCTGCCGGGTGTTCGATTTCGCGTTCCAGCCGATGGAGAGCAGCCTCATACCCTCCGATTCGCCTGCAGTATTCGGGAATTTCGAGAATGCAAAGGCGGAGCTGCATTTGGCGAAAAAATTCAACCGGTATTACCCGAGCCTCCTCGACTCATCCCCCGGATTCGGCGGGCTCATGTCCTTCTATTGCTTTTCCCACGGCATCGACGCGGTCAATCATGCATCCGCTGCAATGCGGGCGTCATTTTCCATGCTCGACTCGAAGTTCACGGAGCTCGATTTGCTGCAGGGAGACCAGCAGATATTCTCCTTTGGCCTTCAGGAGGAAAAAGCAGAAGTCGAGGCAGAAATCAAGGCCAACAACCCGAAAGGCAGCTTTTCAAATAGGGTTTTATCCGCCTCAAAAAACATCTCAATTCTGTGGAGGGATTTCCCGTTCTCTGTCTGGCGATTTAATGTGCTCGCGGACATATTGGGGGATGACGGCGCCCTTTCTGAAGCGGCAATTTTGGCAACAAAGGTCGATTTGTCAATATCAAAACTTCAGGAAATGCACCTCAATTCAAGCCGCAACTATGATTCCGCGCTGTTTGATGCCGAGGATGCTTTGAACTCCGGAAAAGCGCAAAAATTATCCGAAATCAAGCAAAAAACCCTCGGTTTGCGCGCAACTGCCCCAATTATCTCCACAACCGCCTCCAAACCCTCATTTTTCGAGGAGCAGCGGGAACTCGAGTCAATGCTCAAAAAGGCCAAATTGCTGCATACGGAGTCCACCCGCGCCATGGCATCGAAACAAAGGGGCTATTTGGCATATTCGGTTCTGCAGAAACAGGCCGCGAACAGCCTGCTGCTGCAAATATTTGCAAGAGCAAACGAGATGGATGTGCGAGCAGAAGCGCTGGAACGCGCGCTCAACATAGAAATAGATGCGATTGAGCAGCAGGCGCAGGATGCGATCTCCTCCAAACTGCAGGATCCGCTGATATTTTCATACTTGAAATCGAAATTCCAAAAATATGGGCAGGAAAAAGCCGCATTCGATTATGCCGCTGCAAGGGGCGGACGGATAAACGCCCTTGGGAATTTGCTAAACTCCCTGAACTCAATTCTGGAGGCCGCATCAGCTTCGGATGTTGTTGCATTCAAGCTCTCCGGGATCAAGGGGAAGACCGAATCACTAAAATCCCTGCTCGTAAAAGCGAAAGCAGACGGAATCGATGTGGCGCAGGAGGAAAATTCCCTATCCCAGATCGGGTTATCCCTTCAAAACATACGTTACGAATCCGATTCACAATTGATTTTCCAGCTGGATGAAAACCTGGATTCGCTCAAAAACTCGGTATTACTCAAAGCGTCGAACGAGTTCCCGGATTTGCAGGAGGACTATTGGAAGCTCGAATCCCAAAAGGATTACCTCCCGGTTGAAGACCGCCTATCCATTGAAAAATATTCGAAATTTTTTAATGGCGGAAAGCTCGATTATGAGGCGGCTTTGGGAAAACTCGCTGCGATGAGGGCGTTAGTTGGAACAAAATCCGGGGAGCTCGAGGCGAAAAAGCCCGCGCTCATCTCGGCGCAGCTGGAGGGATTGCTGGCAATCTCCGAAGCCGCTGAGCCTGCTGCTGCAGATGTGCCTATTAAATTTACCGTTACTATTTTGCTTGAAAATCCCGCAGGTTTGGATGCCAAAGGCGCCCGGATTAAACTTCCGCTGCCCATTCAAAGCAAGTTGGTAAATGGTTCCGAGGGTGTTGGCATTGAAAAAGCAAGGGATGCACTTTACTTATGCATAAATGATGTAAAAGAATACTATTTTGCCGTATTGGAATATGACCTGGTCGCCAATTCCCTGACAAGCGATGAAAAAGCAGTCATCTCATCCGATTTTCAAAGCATCGTTCTAAGAGAAACCGTGCGCTTCAAAACCTCAAAAAGCTCCGAATTATTGCTCGAGTTTGACGCATTGTCCGATGATTTTGAAATCGAGTATAGGGGTGCCTACTCCAAGCGAGTTGCGGATGGAAAACTTTCACTGGTCATTGATGCTGCGCCAGGAGAGAATATGCTGGAGGTCACGTTCCGCCTTCAAGACCCGTTCTCACTTTACCAACAAGCCAAATCCGAGGATGGCGTGTCAGCGATTATCGATTTCGAGTACACCAACAATGCAATCGATGCCCCGTTCTCTGAAATTGAATATTCCGCCTACACGCAATGCCGGATCAATCGCGTCCTGCTCTTGCAAAGTGATTTCGAATTCATAGATCATTCATCCCAGAATTACCTCGTTTTTTCCCTCAAAACCAAGGAGTGGAAAAAATCGGAGATCAAAAGGGTTTCGTTGAAACTGGTATGCGACAATGCAATATCGTCTCTCCTTCAGACTGAAATGCTGAACTCGAATACTACTGGCTTGCTTCTCCAGTCCTTGGCACTCGAAAACTCGAAACAGCAGCTCTCGGAAGGCAATTTTGCGGAAGCATTAAGTTTACTGAAAGTAGCCGGAATTGCTTCTCCGATTGCTCCAGTTAATGCAGCAACAATTTCCCCTTCCTCCCAAATCGGCACATCGGCCCCAGTACCCAATTTATTGTATGAAAAGCAACTGGCGCTCGAGGGATACCCCGGATTAATGGATGATTCGGAAGCCGCGTCCAAGGATTTTGCAACTTATTTTGAGGCAGGGGATAGCCTCTCCCGAAGCCTGAGCACCAATACTGTTTACAAATCCGCACTCTCCTCAAAAACAGCGCTGGAAAAACTCCTAAAAGAGCTGCAGCAAATCAATAATGCGGTTTCCACAAATTCATCCGAGAAATACTCGGTTGGCTACATTCGAGAAAGGCTAAGCGCAGCTGTTTCCGCGCTGGCTGCATTGAAGACTTCCAGCCAAAAGATGAAGGAGCTTGCGGAAACCGAATTTTCCGAGCTTCAAAAGCGGCAGAAACAATTCGGCGGCAATGAAAATACGGAAGAGGTAAATGCTGCAAGCGATGCCTTTGATGGCGGCAAATACTTCACTAGCTATATGCTCGCAAAAAACCTGAATTCGAGGCTTCTGCCTCCCGCAGCACAAAAGGGAACGGATTATTCCATTTACGCCATTCCTTCGATAGCAATACTGCTGGGGCTGTCGTATTTCATGCTCTTCCGGAAGAATGGGGAGGCAATAATTGGCAAGCCAATGGAAGACTAGGGAAAATCGTTCACATCAGTGGTATTTGGAATTTATACCTTCCCAATGTCCTTGAACAGGCTTGAGATCGACTGGTCGTTGTGCGTCCGCCTTATTGCCTCTGCAATCAGCTCCGCGACAGAAATCTGGCGGATTTTTGCAATTCCCTTTGCGTTCTCCGGAAGCGGGATGCTGCCCGTCACAACCACTTCCCTGATTGGGGAGCGTTTCAACCTTTCAACCGCCTGCCCGGACAGAACGCCGTGCGTGCCGTAAGCGTAAATATCCTTCGCTCCCTTCTGCCTGAGTGCCACTGCGCCATTGCATATCGTGCCAGCAGTGTCGATGATGTCGTCTATCAGCACGCACACCTTCCCCTTCACGTCGCCGATTACATTCAGAACTTCGGATTCGTTTGCCCTCTCGCGCCTCTTCTCGATAATTGCCAGGGGCGATTTGATCAATTTTGCAAGCGCCCGCGCCCTCACCACGCCGCCAACATCCGGCGAAACGACCACCACATCCTTCAGTCTCTTTTTCTTGAAATCATCCGCAAGCAGGTAAACCGCTGTCAGGTTGTCCACCGGGAAATTGAAGAATCCTTGGATCTGGCCGGAATGCAGCTCAACTGAAAGCACCCGGGTCGCGCCCGCTGTTGCAATCAGGTCCGCGACCAGTTTTGCAGTTATGGGCTCCCTCGAATGCACCTTCCTATCCTGCCTTGCATACCCGAAATACGGGATCACTGCTGTGATCCTGCTTGCGCTCGCCCTCTTGAACGCATCGAGCATGATCAGCAATTCCATCAAATTGTCATTGACCGGTTTTGACATTCCCTGAATGACGAACACGTCCGCGCCCCTGATGCTCTGGTTGATTTGCACGGATACCTCCGTATCCGCGAATTTCGAGACATTCGCCTGGCCGAGCCTGAGCTTCATGTGCCTTGCAATATCCCGCGCCAAAGGCAAATTCGAATTCCCCGCGAATAATTGGATTTCACCATACGGCATGGACATGACACCTCTATGGGAGGTACCTCCCCTACTCGTAGTTACGTAGAGCCTTAAGCTCTACTAACTTACGAAGACGCGTAGTCTTCGGTAAGTCGCCTCTACCCCTCTTAATTTGCTAGGCGAATCAATTCACGCTCGAATATTTTCCCTCAAAAAAGCGTTTAAACTCCCCAATTTAGTATTTGAGAAAAGGAGTTTATTAAGCATTCGTTTTGCGCGGCAATTAATCCATCAAGAAATCTCGTTTATCTCCTTCTCCAAACTAAAGAATTCCCCTTCAGTAACAGACCTGCTGTTGGAGATCATCTCCCTAGGATCAATCGTGACGATCTTGTCGAACTTCCTCCTGAACTTCAATGCGGAATGCGAGAACTGGTTCTTCATTTTCTCGCGGTTCTCCGTTTTCTTCACTGTTTGTTTCAGCACCAGGATCTGCTCCTTCAGGGATTCGTATTTCCTGTCGACGAGCGATCCAATCATCTCGATCACATCATCATTCGTTGAAGGCTGCACCGGGTTCCCCTCGAATAACAGCACCTTTGCATTCTGCGCCTTGAGAATTTGGGTAATCCGATCCAGCGTCCCCCTATTCTGCGCAGTTGCCTCGACAGCCCAAACGGACTGCTGCAACGGCAAAATCCTTGTTTTTGCGAACTCCCTGGAGATTTTGCTCCGAAAAGTGCTCTTCGCGAATGCCTTGCTTCCTTTGATATCATAAAATACCAGGTACCATTTTTTCAGTTCAGTCATGGTTATCACTTGTCAATGCGCGTTCTGCCCTATATTTTCTGTTCAATTACCTGCTTAGCGATTTCCGCTGCTTCCGCCTTTTCGTTCGTGTGCATGTTTATCTCGTAAATTGCATTGAATATGCTAAAAATTGCCGGCCGTGCATTTTCTGCAATCCTGTAAACAATCGGATATGTTTTTTCCTTCAGCTTGCCGGTGCCCGCGCAGTAGATGCACTGTGCCACAGCTGTTCCGTAATTCTTCCTGCCCGTGCCCGCGCAATAAGTGCAATCCCCCTTCTTGTTCGAGCTCTCGATAATCCCCTTTCGTTCCAGCTCCTGCAGGATTTGGCAGCTCCGCGCGGCTGTGATGCTGCAGTGCTTTGCAATTTGCGCAGAGTAGCCGTTGCCGTTGATGAACAAAAACCTCAGAATCAGCAATGTCGCGCCCTTGAAAGGTGCTATGCTGGGCGTCTTCGGCTTGAAGACCATGTCCGCCAACTGCTGCGCCAACCCTTCTTTCTCCATATCAACACCACATTTTTTCTTTAAGGCGGGCGTCAACGCGATCCGCCCCCCAACCCCTCAAATTCCCGCGTTGTGGAACCCCCAAACTATCGATCATCTCTTGTCGATTACCGCCATCAGGGTGTAGCAATCATTAAAAGAGGCCGGTTCGTCCAAAAACATTTCGTCGAGGTTCAGATACCTCAGCAACCTGCCCACGATCCTGTTGATCCATTTGCCCTTGAACTGGGGCCTGTACCTTCCAACAGGGGTGATTTTGAAATTCCGGATGCCTAGCCGTTTCATCATCCGTTCCAGCCTGTTTGCGGTAAAAATCTGTATGTGCCCTTCATACTCCTTGGCGCTGCTCCAAGTGAAATCGGTCCTGTTCAAATTCGGCACGGTTATTATGACCCGTTTTTTTGCAATATCGTATGCGCTTTTTATGTAAAGTTCGGGCTGTTCCATGTGCTCGATTACCTCTAACATCATGACCGTGTCGAAATTCCCGATTGCCGCCTTCTCCAGGTTCAATATGTCCCCCCTCCTGAAGGCGATGCCCGGGAAATTTTCCCTGCAACGCGCCACATATCTTGGAAGCGTATCTATTCCCATGCCCTCCGCGCCAGTCGCCTCGACCACTTTTGCGAGGATATGCCCTTCGCCGCATCCCAAATCGAGAACGCTTTTCCCCTTCACGGAACCTATTACCGCGCGTTCTCGCGCCTTTTCGTAAATCCTGTCGAAACTTTTCCATTCCGAACCGCATATGGCGTAAGTCATTTATTCCCCCCTTTAGCTGCGCTAATCCTTTCTCCCTCCATCCCCACTTTCCGGCTTAAAGGCATAGGATCGAATAAGCACCGCCCCAATCCGGGAATGCCCAACTCTCCCACATCTTAAAATCCTTATTCCCTTCCTCGTGAAATCCCTCACGCGAAGGACAACTCCTCTCTAATCCCCGAAGCGGGATTACCCTCCCGCCCGAAGAAAACAACCCTCTCTTTCCCTCCTTTGCCTGCGGTAAAAAGGCCGGCAAACAGGCCGGTCCAATGCGCAAATATGCTCGGCGCATTGAAAATCCTTTTTCATCCAAGACCAAAAAGGGAAGAATACATAACCCGGAAAGGTTTATAAATCATCTTGAGTTTCCCGAGGGAAATTGTGCCTGCAGCTGCAGGAAAGCACAAGATATTGATGGGATGTTAAATCGGGCTTGATGTCGTGCCGCATCTTGCAACCGGGATTTAGCGCGTTTTAGTTGTGATATTCCGGCTTTTTAGGAATCCGCCCATCATACGCCTTTTTTTAAAACAATCCCGGCATAATAATGCGATTCTTATGCGGATACTCGAACTGCACTGCGATTATTTCAGCTACAAGGCGGAGAAGAAGGCCTTGAAATCAATCGGTGATTTGAAGGAGGAGGAAACCGGAAAAAGGCTTGAGAATGTGCTTGTCGTTCTCACCTCCATCGAGGAAGGCGACACGGCTGAAGTTGCCAAGCAGGCTGCATTGGAAATCAAGAAGAACTTTTTGGAAGTTAGGGCAGGGACGATACTGCTCTACCCCTACGCGCACCTATCCAGCAACCTTGCGAAACCGGCGGATGCAGTTTATTTGCTTCAGGAGCTGTACGCGGAGATTTTGAAATATTCGCCGGATAGCCACAAGAGCCCGTTTGGCTATTACAAGAGCTTCGAGATGCGGTGCAAGGGTCATCCGCTTGCGGAATTAAGCAAAACCATCACGCTTGATACGTTGAATGGGGGAATTGGCAAAATCGAAAAATCCGCAATCAAAGAAATTACTAT
>JAZDKC010000017.1:0-23490 GCA_043803465.1 Microcaldota archaeon | reverse complement strand
CTGAATAGGTATGTGTACGTGAAGAACAACCCGCTGAAGTATGTGGATCCTACTGGGAACGAGGCCGAGCCGATCAACACGGGCGGCAATTCGGTGTTTTCAGGAATTTATAATCGCGTAAAAAGGTCGCATCCTGATTTCAAGAATGCAATAAATGCAAAAGGAGTTAAATTCTCGATTAACGGCGTGGAAACGATCGGGCAACTAACCTACGGGGGTAACGTCGAAAGAACCGCACTGGCAACAGGCCATTTCAACCTCGACGTAATATTCAAGGGAGACACGCTAAAAATCGACAGCATCCCGAATCTGGGCGAATATTCCGCCACCCTTCCATCGGACTGGAAGCCCATCGATACGACAATGGACCTGTCGATCAACATTTTAAAGCGTTTTGCCAAGGGGCTGGAGGAACCTTCGAAATCATCTTCAATTGCCAGTTTGAATGCTTATTACGATGCACATGTGGTTCTCAATGAAGAGATGACCCATACCGAGGATTTCTACAAGACCGGCGGGACCATGGGCTACAACCAGCTGGAAGCCAACGGAGCAGCCTCCAATGTAAAATATATAACGAATGTCCTCCTATCCGTCTTGAATGACGACCTCCTCAGCGGGAAAATAACCTTCCGCCAAAGGGACGCGGTTGAACGCCACCTAAAGGAAATAGCAGGCAAGGAAGAGAAGCGCGCACAAGACGAGAAGGCGAAGGTTAAAAACTAGGGGGCGCGAGTCACCGCCTTTTCCCGTAACGCCGCTCCACAAACTTTCTCATAAGCTCTTTTGGGGTTGGTTTGCTCAATATGAGGCCCCGTTTTGCAACCGCATTGCCCTCACCCGAAATTTTGACGGTCAAAAAGGACTTCCTCAATTTATCAATGCTGATGCCGGTCCTTTTCCCGATGTAGGCCGCAACAAGGTTCGCTGCGGAATCCGAAATCGTGTCGTTGGGTTGCTGGTATGCATCCGGTTTATCCCAATAGGCCCATTCCAAAACGACATTATGCCTGTCATTGAGATCCGGAATTAGGACCTTGCTTGAATCTGGCGGAAGCCGGAAATTTGTTGCTTTCTGGAACTCGGGGGTTTTGGCAACTTCGGCAATTTTTTTCAGTTCGGCATTCGAAAAAGCTGGCCGCCCGTCCAAATATTTATTGGCGCCAAAAGCGAGCATCAATAGCGCGCCTGCACCGGCAATTCCGAGGCTGATTTTGGCTTTCCGTCCGAGCCTACTTCCGGATTGCGGTTCCAGGCGTCCTTTTTCTTCCAGCCGATTCCCTTCTTGAGACATTGCAAGACCTTTTTATTTCAAAATTCAATGCTTTTTGGAAACCCGAATATATTAACATTGCCTTTCCTTCCAATGGAGCGGATCAGGCGGGTTTCCGGCCGGCCCCCTCAAGTTCCCTGGTCGCGGCCTTGACAAATCTCCTCAGGTCCCTCTTGGGTGCATACCCCCGCAAATAGCCGCCGAGCCTTTCCCTTAATGGCAAGCGTTTATCGAGGCTCCGGATTACATTCCCGAGCAGGCTGATGACTTGCCCGTAATGCCCATCCCCCGGCTTTATGGCCGAAACCCGCATATTGCCGAAGCTGAGTTCGGGCATTTCATCCGGTTCGCCACCTGTTTCAAATAAAATTTTTTCTCCTTCGATCTCTCCAGTTCCGCCATCCTTGAAAAATTTGTTGCCTTTTCCGAAGCGGAAAATAATGTTTGCGGCCGTGTACCATCCCTCGCCCCGTTTCTTCCTCAGCGATATGATGATGTTATTTTCCCACTTCCCCAACAATCCGGACTTAATGGCGTAAATGCTATCCCGGACTGGGCGCCTCCAGAGGAACTCGGCTTTGTACTCCGTATTTTTATCTTCCGGGTTTTTGAAAAAAACCTTCCAAACCTGAATCCCTCCCCCCCGCCTATACGCCGAATATTTAATTTCCGTCTGAACTAGCCTTCCTTTCCCCAAACTCCGCAATTCGGGAAGATTGCCTATTTCATCCATTGCCTTTCACCCTATACCTTTATCCCGGTCTGGAGCCTGTATTTGCCCGCGTATTTCTCCTCGCCCTTCAATTCCGAGAACACCACTTGGCAAACCTTCAACCCCGGGCGCAGAATCAGCGGAACAGTTGAAAGGTTGACGATTTCGAGCACCTGCACGTTGTTGCAGCCGGGCTGGATCAGGCTGCTTGAAATATGGACCATGAGCCCCAGCCTTGCGAACCTGCTCCTTCCCTCGATCCTTCCGCAGTATTTCCCGGACAATTTGATCTTCTCCTTCGTAATGCCGAGAATGAACTGGTGCGGCTTCAAATGAAGCATCTCCTGCCTTCCCAGCACCACCTTTTTCGCGTGGTTCTTCGGATAAGCAGTGTCCTCCTTTACGAATATCGCCCTGCCGCCCTTCCGGAAAACAAGGAATTCGCTCCCCAGGTGCAGATCAACAGAACAAGCGCCCACGCAGCCCTTGTCGAATGGAGTTATGACTATCTCCTTTTTCTTGATTGCCCTCAGTATTTCCAATCGGCTTAAGATCATGAGAATTAGAAATCTGCGGCGGTTTAAATAATTAACCTAAAGTGGAATCTATCTCCCGAACCAGAAAAATTCCATGTGCCCCCTGCGGCCGGATTTGCGCTTCTTTGCTGCGGGTTTTTTTGCTGGCTTCTTTTTCGCCGGCGGTTTCTTTTTAACGGCTTCTTCCTCGATGCTTTCCTCATCGGTTACCGGTGCCAATCCGCCGACCTGCACTCCATTGCCGGAGTATTTCATTTCCTCGTCCGGGCCGTCCTCATCCTCGATCACGACGGACTCATCGGCGGATTCTGTTTCCCCCTTTTCCTCATAAAGCTTTGCGCCTTCCGAATCCTGCTCATCCATTTCGCCTTTCTTGCCGTTGATCCTCCTCATTATTTTTTCGCGCCTGGATATCAGCAAATACAATGCAATGGCGCCTCCCATAATGCCGATAACCAACGGCAGCACGCGGTTGAGCGATGCGGTGAACAAGCCGGTAATCTCTCCGCCCTTCCCAACCTCGATCCTCTTCCGATAAACCGTGCCGCTGATCTTATCCTCGAAATAAATTGTCTCATTCCCTTCCTTCAAGTAAGCTTCGAGCTCCTTTTCCTCGCCGGGCTTCAAATCGATTTCTGCAAGTGAAAAATTGACCCCTTCAAGGGACCTAGGCTTCAATTTGAGCGTCTCATTCCCCTTATTTGCAAGCTTCAGGGCAACTTTGAATCCCTCCTTTTCCGCTTCGCGCGACACCTGCGAAATCCCGAATCTGCTTTCGTAGGACTTCAATTCGAACTCCTTCTCCGCGAAACCCTCCTTCGCATACACCCCCAGCTTAAGTTTCACTTTTTCCTCCGAACCCCCCTGCACTTCCACCGTGATCCGGATCTCCTTTCTCTCCCCGGCCTTCAGGTCGAATGGCGTCTGCTCAACAACTGAAATCATGTCGGAGAAGAATATCGTCGCCTTATGCAGATCAACATCCCCTGCATTTTTCAGGATGATTTTCAACGGCACAACAGCGCCCTCCTCGATCTGCGAGGGAATCCTCGTTTCGGAAAGGTCGATTTTTGCCTCCTTAGCCGTCTCAAGCGCCACAACTTCGACCTTCAAGTCGAGGTTCTTGGTGATGTATTTACCGCGCGCCTCAAGCAGCAGCCTGTATTCGCCAAGCTTCTGGTTCAACGGCGGCGCAAAGTATATCAACGCCTCCTCCTTCTTTCCTGGCAATATCTCCAAATTGGTCGGGGTGATGTACGCCCATGCGGGCTTCTCCTTCAAATACAGCTCCAAATTCTCCCTGAACCTCCCATTGTTCGTGACCATGATCCGGAAGCTCTTTCCAATCCCTGCGCCTGTGCGCATCATGGTGTTATCGGGCACCAGATTCAACGAATGGCACTCCCCTACCGGCAATACTTTGACGTTCAGGTTCGCGGCACCAACGGATTTTGTTCCCTTGCTGATCAGCTGGACCTGATGGTTGCCGCTTGCAACTGTTTCAGAAACACCCAATTCCAGCTTCGTATCTTTTTTCTCGGAAGGCCTTAAACGGAACGCTTCATCCACATAATTTGCTGTGAACCCTGCTGGAGCAACAGCACTCAACACGAATGTGTCCTCCTGTGTGCCCCCGTTCCCTGCCTTTATAGCGATGCTGCCCGACTCGCCAGCGCACATCCCTATTTCTTGCGGCATTGCCTTTATTGCAGTCACATAGCACTCCTCCACGATTACCTTGGTGCTTGATTTCACTGCCGTGAACGGGCTTTGCGCAATCACTTCGAGATTGTATGTTCCGGTTGCAAGCTTGTCCAAAATCTCATAAATGAAATCATTGCTTGAATCCTTCGCAGCCTCGATTTCGGTTTTGCTCAATGTGCCCGTTGCGCCCTTTGCAGACAATAAATATTTGTTCTCGATTCCGGTGTTCTTCAGCGACAGCTGCACGAGCGCAATTTCGCCCCTGCATGCGCGAATCTCAGCAGGCGCATCGATCTTCACCCCATAATCCTGCACGATTTTGATTTTCGTGCTTGCTGTGTAGGTTTTCCTGAACTTCTCCGAATAAGCAGCAAGCTTGCAGTCGTATTCCCCCACGTCCTCGACTTTCGGCGCGATTTTCACATTAACCGTTGCGCTTTCCAACGGGCCCAATTCCAGCTTGCTTTCAGGCATGCCCACGAATCTGGGGCACTGGATCTGCAGGTCATAAATGTCCGCAGTTTTCTGGTTATCAAAGATTACGCTCCATGTTTCTTCCTTTGCAGCCTGCACAGACAGCTCGCTCAATGCGGTGATTTTCACCCCGTCGCAGCGCTTCACGCTGACAGATGCGAGCACTTCCCTGCTGTTCGAACCGCAGCTATATGTGCTCTGCGAGCTGATTTTGAATGTGAGCCTGCCTTGCGCGTACAAATCGGATGGAATGTTCAATGTGATTGCCGCCCTTCCCTCCCCGCCCGGCTTCAAGGTAAACTCCTTTTGGGAAATGGAATATGACTTGTCCTGCAAATCAGTTGAGATCCTGAATTTCTGCTCCTCATTCCCAAGGTTCCCCACGAGGATGTCGAACTTTGCGCTCTCGCCGTTGCAAACTTCCGCCTTGTCCTGCGACACGCGCAGCTCCATGAGGTTGCAATCAACGATTTTGATTGTTCCGGTTGCGGAAATCGGCTCGTTCCTGATGCTCTCGCCTACGATTTTGTACTCGTAATTCCCAATTGAGAGGCATATGGGCGAAAGGAACAGCTTGAACTCTGAAGTGCCATAGCCGTCCACTCGTACTTCGGGTGTTACATAAGAGGAAATCCCATCCGCGCTATCAATCCTCAAATTGAACAGGTCGGCAGCAGATTTGGTGTTTTCAATGTAGCCGGAGAGCACCAGCTGGTCGGCTGCGCACGCTAATGCCTGCGGCTCATCGATGACGATTTGGCTAGCGGCTGCTAACGGTACAAGCAATAGTGCTAGCAACAATTTTGTTAAATCCATCTGCATCACAATCCCTATTCTTCGTCCTCGTCATTCTTGCGGGTCAGCACATCCTCCGCGTTCTCCTCGTCATCCGTCTCTATGAACGCAGTGTCCTCGTAATTCTCCGGCTGGCTGTATTTAGATTTCTTCTTGCTGAACTTTTTTTCATCGAGCAACGTAGTTTGCTTTTCATTCTTCCTCTCAGGCATGATCTCATCCCCGATGCCCCTGAGTCTATCGGACCTTCCTTCCTCGTCAAGACTCCCGGCCTCCTCGCGGTATCTCCTTCCGGAGAAGAACACATACAATGCAACTGCGAGGATCAGGAAAAGTGCAACCACCTGCGCGCCGCCCAATGATGAGGCGAATGAGAACAGCCCGCTGAGCGGGTTCAGTTTGGAGAATTCCAGCGCAATCGGCACCGAAACATTCCTGCCATCTATTCCCCTCAGCTCTATGAATGCCGCATATGTTTTCTGCTCGACTGCCTTTGCTGTGACATTCACGGTGAAGTTTGCACTCCCGCCACTCTTGATCACTGCAAGCGCAGGATCGATTTGGACCGTCCAGGTATCCGGCAATTCCCTAAGCAAAGCAGAAACCGACAACGGCTTTACTTCGTTGTTCCTGACCTCAAAAGTGATTTTGGCAATGCCATCGCTGCCACTCTGGCCGTAAACCGTATCTACGACTTTGATTTCGGCGTTCATTACCTCGCTTTCGGGCACGATCTTGATCTCGAACTGCTTCTCCACCGCCTGGCCGTCGTACCTGATTTTCGCATTCACTTTGAAGATGCCCTCCTTTGCGTTTGCGGTGTCGAATTGGAAGTAGATTGTCCTCTCAATCCCCGCATCAAGCGTGAATGGCTTCACTTGCATGAGTGATACGCCTGTTGGCAAATCCTCTATGAGCAATACGATCTCATCGAGTTTGTAATCCCTGTTGTTCTTCAATGTTATTGCCGCGTTCGCCTTTCCTGCTGTTGGCAGATCGCTTGAAAGTACGCGCTTCACTTCGATTGCATCCGGATTGAGATTGCCCGGCGTAATTGTTGCGCTCCCGCCGCCTCCGCCCACATTTACAATCACGGTTTCGGTTTTGAGCAGCTGCCCGCTTCCTGAATAGGTGCTGGTTCCGTAGCCATATGGATAGAACTGGCCTCCGAAATACACGTTCCCATATCTCAAACTGATCGTTGCGCTATTCCCCTCCTCCACGATCCCCGGGGAAAGGATGCTGCAATATGTGCTTTCTGTGCCGATCTTTATTTCAGCTGATGTGCAGCTAACTCCGCCTGCAGTTGCGCCTATTGTGTATGTGCCCGAGTTGCCATAGTAGCAGCTTGCAGAGCATGTGCCCGTCCTGCCGTTGCATCCATCCGCAGTTGCCAAGTTGCCATTTCCGCAATAAATTGTGATCTCCTCATCCTGCGATGAAGCTGGCAAATTGAAATACCTGACCCTTACAGTTGTGCGCGTATCCTCCTTTACGAATGATTCCGCCGAGACTGCGCATCCCCTGTTGCCATCCGGCAGCACGCGGACATTTGCCGCCCTGCATTGCTGGCTGCCCACGTTTGCAGCTATTGTGTACGTTCCGCCCATTTCATATCTGCATGTTGCAGTGCAGCTCGAGGAGCCTTCCTCGCAATCCAGAACTGCCGTGTTCCCATTGCCGCACTTGATATAGCCGGTCCCGCCCGTTGCATAGTTGCCATTATTCACAACGCCGCCGCTGCCCCTTCCGGAATAAATTTTGATCGGCACGCTGTATTTCACTGAAGTTGCATCCGTTGGCGCCGTGAACTTGATCGTCACCTTCTTCTCCTCGTTTGGTGCGAGGTAGAAGCTCGATTCAGAAATGCTCGCGCTTATCTGTGACTCCACGCGTA
Organism: Microcaldota archaeon; assembly: GCA_043803465.1. Lineage (GTDB taxonomy): Archaea > Micrarchaeota > Micrarchaeia > Norongarragalinales > SBBD01 > JACRGC01. The sequence goes on along the minus strand of JAZDKC010000017.1, from coordinate 16,099 downwards.
TGAAATAATAATCGCCATATGTGCCCGTGTTCTTGATAGTCAGAACAGTTGAATCACTTCCGCCCTTCGGAACATTCAACGCGCTCTGAGAGAGCTGCGAATAAATGCCCTTCATGCTCCTGCTCGAATATCCGCTTCCGTAGTAATAGCCATCATTGTAGTAATAGCCATCCTGGTAGTAATATCCGTAATAATAGCTGTTCGTTGAAAGGCAGATATCGCTTTGCATCGCGACCTGCGAATCCTTCTTCAGCACCAGCTGCACGATCGTGTCCCCTCCGATGTTGCTTGGCGAGGCCGAAATGTAAACCGTCCTGCTTGTGCCCTTTTCAAAATTGTAGAGCATCGAAGGCGTTATGCGCGCATTCGCATTGTTGTTCCTAAGGGCAACCGCATAATCGCCGTTCGCAACATCGTTGCTGATTATGATCGGTATCAGCTCTCCTGCATCGCCCACATAAAGGCAGCTATTATCCGCATCGGTTTGGAAATCGCCCGTATCCAGCACTTTCAATGTTGCATATGCGCTCGCATCCGAAATCGGGCTGAGTGCCCTGATGTAGAATGTATGCGTTCCAGTATCCCCGGAATCCGGAGTCACGCAGAACTGCAGGTCCTCCCTGATCTCCTGTGCATTCAAATAAAATTGTGCGATGTTAAAGTCCGCATCAAAATCCCCCGAATATGACAATGTTACGGTTCCTTCGTTGTTCCCCCTATTCCTCACGAGGAAATCATAACAAACTTTCTTTCCACCGAATGTTTCCTTGTACGGCTGCTGCAGCTCAACGCTAAGCCCGCCAACCACGTTGATCGGCAGATCTATGTTCTTCGTGCAGCTTCCCGTTCCCCTTATTGAAACAGTCCCAACGCTCCTTCCAACTGTCCTCGCATTCGCGTAAACCCATACCTGGATGGTCTGCGCTCCCTTTGCCTGCAAAGTGATGTGCGTATCCCCCTCGATCCTCATTGCTGAAGAATAGGAAATATCTATTTCATTCTGGCCATTCAGGTTGTTTGTGACCTTGATTTGATAGAGCAACGGAGTTCCCGAATCATCCGATGTCGGCGTTCTGACCAATTCTGCAGTAATATCGCAGCCTTCTGCCTGCAGGCACACATTTGCGGTTATAATTTTGCCCCTCAGGATTTCAGCTGTATCGGTTGCAGGCAAATATCCCGATTTTGAGGCCTCCAAATTATATGTTGCAGGCTCCAGTGAAACCTTAAGCTGCCCGTTCGCATCGGTATAATAGTCCTGCTGGCCCTCGATCCTGACTCTTGCATGCTGCAATGCATTTCCAGTATCGCAGTCGCTCACCTTCGCTAGCAATGTGCCCGTTGTCTGGGAGGGTGAAATCACTTGCACATTCGCAGTGCTGCATTGCATGCCCTTTACAAATGCCTTTACAGAATAGGTTTTTGGATAGGTTGTTTCCTCCCCATATGCGCAGCTTGCGCTGCAGCTTCCGGAAAGTGAATCATATGAATCGCAGCTTGCGATTTCGGTGTTCCCATTTCCGCAAACCACTTTCACCTGCGAGTTCTCCGGCAGCGGCGGCAAATCTCCTGTTTGCGACAAATCGATTCCCCTGTAATTGATGATGACGTTCGTCTGCTCGTTCGCCCTTACAGTGCTTGGATTCAATGTGATCGAGCAGCTTCCAGCCGGGGTGATGCATCTTTCGCCGCTTGCGACTTTTCCATCTGGGCAGCCGCAAACGCTTGCCTTGTCCACTAATATTCCGTCATCGCAATATTTCGGCTTGTTTGCAGAGCATGTGCCAAATGAAGTGCCATCTGAGCACTTCTCTGCAGTTTGTGTGCCAACAGATACTGTAGTTAGAGAGCAGCTTGTACCGGCCGCTATGGCTTTCGCAGTGTAGGTGCCCCTCATGTTGTAATTGCAAAATACTGAGCAGCTTCCGGTTGTTCCAAGGCAGTCAATCGCATTCTTTGTGATCCCGTTCCCGCAATCAACTGAAATGGCGTTTGGCGCCCTGCTCAAATCATAATAGCTGACCGAAATAATCGAACTATCCCCCTCCGCTATTGCAGAGGGGTAGGATGTCAATGCGCAAGAAGGATATGCCGGCCTTGGAGACGGGCTGGGGCTTGGTAACGGGTATGCCGTAGGCCCTGGAGTTGGCCTGGGAGTGCTGGTCGGATAAGGATAATGCGTGCCGCTTGAGCCGAGCACATTAATGTAATCGCCCCCGCAAGTGACGCTGCCTGCAAATGCCTTGGGGTAGAAAATTCCTTCATAAGTATACCTGCAGTGTGCGTACAGGATTCCATCATAAGCATAAATCCCATTTCTATATGCGGTTGTGACGCTTCCATCGCCGCAGCTTACCTGAATCGAGTATGGTGTGTTGCCGTAGTAAGAAATTTGGATTGGGACAAGGTCGTTGACATACGCGTTTATCGGCGTGCTGATGTAGCAAGTCTCGTAGCCGCCGTAATAACCCCCATATGGGTCATAATAACCAGGGCCGCCCATCTGGGGGCCGCAATCGGAATAGCAGTATTCCCCAAAATCGCAAATATTATCCCCGCAGAATGAATATGCATTTTGGTATGGGTCATAATTGTAAGTAGCATCATTGGGTACAACTTCGAGTGCAGAAACCTGCATCACCAAAGCTGCAAATGCAAACAAGAATAAGCCGACAGTCAACCCTTTCATTTCTACCCCCCTTCAAATTGAGAAACCTATCTCATACTGTATGTTACTACTATACGGTAACAAGTATTTAAACCTTTTGGGCTAACCGGCTTTGCACATGAATTAGCTCGTGCACACAAACCCGGCTGGCTGCACATAAACCCTCTATATAGTATTAGGGTATAACGAATAACTCGAAATTATTGGTTACATGAACTTTCTTCTTCTAAATGAAGAAACATCAGTTGCCGAAAGGTCAAACCATTCGCCATTCGCTCTCTTGGCCTCGAAACGCTTGTGCCAGTATGCTTCTATTCCAGTCGGATCATCAGTTTTAATCGAATGGATGAGCTTTGCTTTTTCAGGAAGCTGAAGTGCAAGCTCCCATTCTCTTCGGCCGATTGAGTTGGTTCTGCCAATCTTATAGTATTTCCCAGATTTGATAAGATATACGAAACCAACCTCTTCTTCTTTTTGTTTTGTAGCTTCATCATCTAAAGGCTCAATCAATCCTATAATGGAATCACATATTTTGATTATATCGTCCCTTTTGCGTGGTTCACAAAAGGCAATAATTTTTTTTGCGAAAGATTGTTTGTTCCCAAATCGGCTAAATGTTGTGGCTGATGGAAAAGAGGAATCCTGATGTGCCTTAAGACGCAACTCCCCGCTTACGGGAAAGTGACCTAATTCTCGAATTAGCAAGCAGACCTTTTCAAGCAAAATATCTTCAGAATATGCGCCTTGAAGTTTATTCGGGGAAAACCCAGCTTCTTGAAGGGCGTCTCCCCACCGAATCCAATACTTTCCAAACCAATCTGAATTTTTGATACCTGTCTCAGCAAGAAAACGAGCTTTCCCTAAAGGTTTCCCCTTATTTTCACGAGTTGTTCTTTTTATCTCGTCGAGAATGTGTTGCTTCTCCATGCTATCAACAAGAACACTCAATAATGGTTTAAAAAAGCTAACGGAAGGTCGATTCGGATTACTGTTGAGTTATCTGTTTGGGCATTACAGATATTGTCCCATAGTTTTTTGAGGGCCCAAAACAACGTCTAATGTTCTTTCAACATCTCTTGCAGTATTGAACTCGACCGTTTCTTTAATCGCTTCTAATGCTTTGATATAACCCGGATTTGCCTTAGTTACTACGAGTAGATTATAAGTAAAAACGGTATCTGTTTTAACTGGAATTGAAATTACCGTTTTTCCAAATGACTCTAATTTCTGTATATAAGCTGGGAGTAATTGTTCTTCATTCTTATATTCTCTCCGAATATCCTTGCATCCGAAAAAAGCTGGAAGTTTTCTCAATTCAAAGTCAGTGGCCTTTTGTCCAAAAGCACGTTTAACCCCAGAGGTAGGGTAATTGATAACTAAATCACATCTGTCTAATTCCACGAGTTTTCTAATAGTCTCCCATGTAATATTCAGTCCTGCGTTATCAGCAAAAGCAAGCACATGATATTTTTTATTTAATGAAATATCTGCAATAATTCTATCTATTGCAGAATTACAATTTTCAGAAAATATTTGCCAAGAACTTTTGCATTGCCCTTGTGTGCTTAAATATTCGAGTCTTTTCTCAAGAGTTGCGCAGAGTTTGCGTTTCTGTTCTACAAGATACATCTTCTTAAACGGCGTTTTAGCCGTTGCAGCGAGTAGGGGTGACCCCGGAAAATAATACTCTTTATCTTTTTTGAATCGTTTAGCACATTTATAACATTGGTCGAATTCTTGGCATTCCCGGCAGGCATTTACTCTATTAATTCCACTATTTGCGAGTAAATCCACATAGTATAAATCATCTTTTAGAAATCCGTTTCTCAAATTTGCCATTATGGGTAGATAGCAAGTATGTATGAACGAAGCCAAAGCATAGAGTTTGAGTGGAGTCCAAAATCCTACGGAATAGTTTTCTCCAAGCTCCACTAATGTGGACATATATCCCTTATAGTGGGAAAATAACTGTCGAAAACGCCTAACAAGTTTAGGTTCTTGTTGCCCAGTAATAACTCTTTTTCCTTTAGGCATGAATTACTGATACAATTTGTTGTTTATTAAACATTCTTGAACTCGTAAGATTGTCTTCACTTTTTGTTCCAAACTTAATATGGCAAGATATGCCATTTTCTTTACAAAATGCTAATACTTCGTCAGCGCAGGATTCATAAAACGATTCGTTGTCTTCAAAAACCTTGCTTTGGACGTTATAATTCAATTTTCCGAAAATAATTCTATCTGCAAATCCTACCGTTTCTAATACCTCTCCTAAATTCTGCTTGACGATGTTTGGAGTTGGGTATGGCTCCATACTAACCCATGTTTTTAGGCCTGCATCATGTAAGAATTCAAGTGCCCTTACTCTTTTTTCGTAGGGGGGGCTGAATGGTTCATAGACTTTCTTGTACCCTTCATCGAGTGAAACTAACGTAATGCCGTATTCGTTGTTTGAACCGTATTTCTTTTTGTCCACTAATTTCTTAGGGTAAATTCCTTTTGTAAGGACGGTACTTCTGATTCCGTTTTGATTAAGCTTTTCGATTATTTTTAGAGACATTTCCCCGACTTCAGGGTATTGGTACATGAACGGATCAGTTGTAAAGCATAGATGGACGAATTTAATTTTATCCTTATATTTCGGTATTTCTGCGTCAAGCAACTCGAGTGCATTCTCAACAAGTTTGGGTTTTAACCAGTCTTGATAAGACTTGATTTTTCCGAATCTCTTAGCCATAATCATGGCATAGCACGGAAAGCGGCAACCATGCGAACAGCCTTCAACGTGGTTGATACAGTAGTCCGCATATTCAACCTTGCTTTTATAGAGCAATGAATTACGACGAATCTTTTGCATGTTTATCCACCCAGCGTCTTTTAATTACGTCGGAAAGAACCCCCTTATCCGATAGCCAAGCCAAGAAAATACTCCTAATAACTTCGGCTTCAGTGCCTCCCATTACTCCCACCAACATCTTAACAATCTCACGCTGTTCCTTTGTAAGCCTTATGTTAATTTGCTCACCAGCCAATCCCATAACTTAAAAGCACCTAATAAGCTACAAATAAGATACATTTAAGCTATTTAAAGGTATCGAAGTGCAACTGGGGCTTAAAAAATACCAAATCAGTTGGCTAAATAGATTTCTCACGCCTTGTTGCCCATGCTTTCTTGGCGGTAATAGTTCCCTTTCGAGGAATATCCCAGTAGGGAGAGTGGCACTTGGGGCAAACACGGGGCATCTCCGTCTTTCGGTTTATCCATTCGTGCTCGCAGCGTTCGCATTTGAAGCCATTTACGGTGATTTTGATCTTACCCATGTAATCACATATTTGATAATAAGTGATTATGCAGTAATGTTTAAATATCTATCCCCTCATATATTATTTACTAATAATATATTAGTTAATATGCAATAAGGAGGTTTGTCGTGGAGGAAAGTCCGGTGTGCAAATATTGCAGTTCATATAGAACCATCCGAGTAGGAGTTCGGTTTGCTCCGTATGGGGCAATGCAGACCTACTTTTGTGCTTCTTGCAAGAATCGGTTTACCGTTCCTTCTTCTCAAGTCGTGTTTGATCCCCACAAGGACCCACGAAAGCACATTACCCCCGATGAACGAGTCGAGGATCTTTTTGAATCCAACGCCCTCTTTCCACAAGTTGTAAAGCAGAACTGGGGAGCTTACAACGATGCGCAGATGCAGGAGAAGCTTATGTTCCTTGAATTACTTGAGGATTTAACCTCGCTAATTCCCGATGAACGTAAAAGGAAGCTGGGAAGGCCGCCGATGCCCCTACCAGAGATGGCCTTCGCCATTGTCGCCAAGATTTATGAGTGCCTAAGCTCAAGGAGATCAATCAGTGATTTGGATATAGCAAAGCGCAGGGGCTACCTTTCCAAAACTCCGCATTTCAACACGCTAATCAAATACCTCAATAAGCCCGAGCTAATCCCGATTCTCAAGGATCTGATCCGAATTTCAGCAATGCCGCTCTCGGGATTTGAGGAAACCATTGCAATTGACGCATCGGGCCTCTCAAGCGCTTTCTACTCCCGCTGGGTGGATTACCGTTTCAACAAAGACGTGCGGGTTAAGGATTGGATAAAAGTTCACGTCTGCTGCGGAGTCAAAACTAACATCGTAACTTCAATCGTCGTTACTGATGGCCATTCCGCCGATTCCCCCGAATTCTGCCAATTAATTGAAGAAACCGCCGAGGGCTTCAAGCCGTCAGTTGTTTGCGCAGACAAAGGCTATTCTGCAAGGGAAAACATGCAAACCGCTTGGGATTTGGGAATAGTGCCATTCATTCCCTACAAATCAAACGCAACAGGAAGGAAATTCGGATCCGAAGCATGGCGCAAGATGTATCACTATTTCCAGTACGACCGGGAGAAATTCATGCAGATTTACCATCGCAGGTCAAACGTGGAGAGCACCTTTTCCATGCTCAAGCGCAAGTTCCAAAACAGGCTGTTCTCAAGAAAAGAGGTAGCGCAGACAAACGAAGCTCTCGCAAAAGTGCTCTGCCATAATATCGTTGTCTTGATCAAGGAATCGGAAGAATTGGGTTTTCAGATGGATTTTGGCAAACTTGCACACAAATTACCTTCCGTGCACATTAAGGGAAGGGTTTAGGTGCAAGGCTGGACTAACCCCTCTGGGAGGATATCCTCCCCACTCGGGTTGCCTCTCCCCTCCTTAATTTGCCCCTGAAAATCAATCCGGCTTTGCACATAAACTGCCTTCTGCACATAAAGTCGGTTGGTTGCACATAAACTACTTGAAATAGCATTAGGGTGGAACGTAGCGTGGTTCGTATTTTAATAAAGGGCAAGCCTCAAGGGAGCAAACACCGTGCTTCTCTTTACCGGTTGGCTATGGACTTTTTTTACTCCAAGGTCTGGCTGAAATATTCCCCTTCGCATTCTGCCCCTGCCCAATCTCCTTCGGTCATATCAGACGACATGGAAAATGTGCCCGCTTTCCATCTTTCCAGAAGGGCGGTCAAATCGGTTGTTAAGAATTTGCATGTTCCATCCCGGCCTGCCAACTTGTCATACATTGCCTTTTGCTCATCAACTGTTTGCTGCGGGACTTGCGACGGGAACACCAAGCTCGTCTTTACCAGTTTAATATAAAATAGGCATTTTCCAGCGGTCATTCCCCTAAGCTCAAAGTAATTTTCGGTGGTTTGTTTTACGCCGAACATATCCGTGGCGTAAATGTAATTCACTTTTGTCGGGCCGCAATTTTCGGATGCTTTGATGAAACAATCAAAATCAGACCCGCAATCCGTCAAGCCGCCTGTTTCCGTAGCTTGAGGCGCTTTTGTTGCCGTAGGGGTCGTTGTTGATAGCTCGGTCGGAGTTGCAGTAGCTTTCTCCGTCGGCTGCTCGGTAGGCGTTGCTGTTGAATTGCCGGCAGTATTGCTCGTGCAACCGAACAGGGCGAAACCAAAAACAATCATTAGTAACAAAGCGATTTTCATTTCATCACCAAAATAGTTAAATCCGATTGTATATATATATGATGCCGAGCTTCAAAACCTCCAGAACCAAACCATTAAAAACCGGTTCAACCATATTCCTTTGCTAACACTAAGGAAAGGTTAATAGTAGGGCTACGGTCTAATTCTATTACATATTCACTTAGATAGTTTGAACAATGGGAAAAAAAGGTCTGGAGCGCTGCGAAAAACGCACGCCCGTTTTCTATAAAAAATTGAAAATCATCCTTTTCCTTTTCCCGTAAATTGAGGTAAATAACATGAAAACAATCGTACCCGATACTGGGGTACTTATAGATGGGAGGATTTCCGAGCTGCTCGCAAAAGGGCACGAGGAAATTGAACTGGTGATTGCCCGCTCGACAATAGCCGAGCTGGAATACCAGGCGAACGTGGGCCGGGAGGTGGGGTTCGCAGGCTTGGATGAACTTAAGAAGCTGCAGGAACTACAGGCCCAAAAGAAGATCCACATCCGCTTTGAAGGCGAAAGGCCGACCGCATTCGAAATCAAGAATGCAAGGTTCGGCGAAATCGACTCCAAAATCCGGGGCCTGGCAAAGGATCTGAGCGCAGTCCTGATGACCACCGATGCTGTTCAAAGCAGGGTCGCACAGGCAGAAGGATTGACTGTCGAGTATTTGCGGCCGATTATTACGGAAGCAAAGCTCTCGTTCACGAAATTCTTCGAAAACAAGAACACACTTTCCGTGCATTTGAAGGAAAACTGCCCCCCGAAGGCGAAAATCGGGCTTCCGGGAGAGTTTGATTTGAAGGAGCTCTCGCTCACGCCCATTTCAAAGGATGAAATTGAGAAATTGGTGAAGGAAGCAATAGAATACTCGAAAAGGGAGGCAAAGGGATTCATTGAGATCGACAAAAAGGGCGCAACAGTGATGCAAATCGGCGATTACCGTGTGACTTTCACAAGGCCGCCGTTCTCCGAGGCGTACGAGCTTACAATAGTTAGGCCGATCACCAAGAAGAGGATCGAGGAGTACGAGATCAGCGAGGAGCTTTTCGCAAGGCTCCACTCGCAGGCGGAAGGCATCCTCATAGCAGGCCCTCCGGGATCTGGAAAATCAACCCTTGCAACCGCATTGGCGCAGTACTATTCTTCGCAGAAGAAAATAATCAAGACGCTTGAGCAGCCGCGTGATCTCCAGGTATCAAAAGAGATTACGCAATACGCCCCCCTCGAAGGCTCGTTTGTGCAAGCCGCTGACATCCTCTTGCTTGTCCGGCCGGATTACACCATTTATGACGAAGTAAGGAAGCCCGAGGATTTCCACACCTTTTCAGACCTGCGCCTTGCAGGGGTGGGAATGGTGGGAGTTGTGCATGCGTCAAAGCCCATTGATGCGGTCCAGAGGTTCATTGGCAAGATCGATCTTGGAATGATCCCGCAAGTGATCGACACTATTTTGTTTGTCCGGAAAGGGCAGATAGAAAAGGTGTATGATTTGCAGTTCGTAATGAAGGTGCCATCTGGCATGTTCGAACAAGACCTTTCGCGCCCCGTTATCGAGGTGCGCGATTTCCACACAAAGCAGCCGGAATATGAAATTTACAAATTCGGCGAGGAGACGGTTGTTTTCCCCCTGAAGAAGCGGGAAATGAAAGGCAGCGGAAGCAGGCAAAACAAATGGGGCAAAAAGGATGATTCGGATGAAACCGATTCTTACCCCGCCCCGGCCCCGAAATTCGTCGATGAGCAGAAAATCGTCCGAATCCTCAATGCGGAACTCCAAAGCTATGATTACGAGGTTCAAGGCGGCAAGCTCATCCTGTTCGTCCCGGACCACGATTTTGCGCGCACAATCGGCAAAAGGGGCGCTAGGATCTCTAAGCTCGAAAAGCAGCTGGGGATGCGGATTGATGTGAAAAAATCGTAAACCCCCGCCCCTGTTGGGGAAATGAGTGCTGGCACGGGCTTTCCCCAGGTTTAGGAACTGTTAAAAACCAAAACCTACAAAAAGTACTTTCGCGCTATTGAGGTGCATCGCATGAACATCATCGGAGGGAAGGTAACAAAGACATTGGCCGAGAAGTACGTTGAAAATGTTTCCCAGACGGCCCTGGCAATCAACCTGGTCATCAAAAGCGTGGAGCTGAGGGGAAAGCAGGTCGCGGTAAAATACCTCTACGAAATTGATTACAAGGAAAAGCTCGCAAAGATGCAGATGGAAGGTGAGATTTACCTGCAGGATTCCGACAAGGCGATGAAGGAGATGGAGGAGAAATGGAAAAAGGGCAAGCAGATCGACCAGCAAATCGCAGAGCAGCTGCTTAATTCCATCACCTATTCCGGCATGGCTGTTGGCACCCTGCTTGCTTTTTCAGTAGGCATTCCCGCCCCGATAACCGTTCAGAAATTCAAGGTGGACACAAAGGCGTCTGCGGGCTGATTGTGCGCATTTTTATTATGCCGCAACCATATTCAATTACGCATATTTACCTGATTATTGTGGTGCATGTCATACGCAAATATCTTTTCTAGGCGCAGCAAGCGAGATAGGCAGGAGCTGCTTTTTGCTTGAAGGCAAGCGCAACATCCTGCTTGATTGCGGCGTGAAATTGAAGAGCAAGGATGAGGAATTCCCGCTTATTGACGGCCATGCGATACGCCGCCTGAGCAAGGCCGTGCTGTCCCATGCGCACATGGACCATTCGGGCTACATGCCTGCGCTTTATGCATCCGGCTTCAAGGGCAAGATCACGCTCACCAAGCCCACCCGTGACCTGATCCAGATCCTGCTTGCCGACTATTTGAAAATCAATACCGGTTTTTCGCCATACAATGAACATGATGTGAACCATCTTCTCAAAAGCACCGAAATTTTGGAATTTTACCAATTCGACCCGACCAACTCCGTCCGTTTCCATCCGGCAGGCCACATCCTTGGCGCTGCAATTACCGAGGTAATTGATGAGAAGAAAGTGATCTACACCGGTGATATCAACACGCGCGAATCGCGTCTTGTTGATGGTGCGAACCTCTCGAATTTGGAGGCGAATGCGCTCATCATCGAAAGCACCTATGGCGGCAAGGCAGACAATCACCCCGCTTCCAAGGATGCGTCAAATGCGTTCATAGATTCGGTCCACAGGACTCTTCAGCACGGCGGGAATGTCATCGTCCCCACCTTTGCAACAGGCCGCGGGCAGGAGGTATTGTTCATCCTGGAAAGCTACATGCGCTCCGGCAAGCTGGAGAAAGTGCCGATTTACATTGATGGGATGGTCAAGAAGATGCTCAAGGTTTACCGGCACAATGCGATCTACCTCAAGGATGAAATCAAGAAGCGCATCCTCACATCGGATGATGATCCATTCAAATCGCCGTTTTACGTTTTGCCGAAAACGAAGGACCGCAGCGATGTGGGCGAGTCGGGCAAATGCATAATTGTTACAACTTCCGGCATGCTAAACGGCGGGCCTGTGATCAGCTATTTGGATCGGATGGGGAAGGACAAAAAAAACAAGCTCGTTTTCACGGGTTATCAGGCGGAAGGCACCCCTGGCAGGGCATTGCTTGATGGTTCGCGCACTTTAGTGGTTGAAAATAAGCGCATAGAGCTCGATTTGCAGATCGAGCAGGCGAAACTCTCCGGCCACTCCGACCACCGCGAGCTGCTCCAAATCGTTAGGGCTGTGAAGGGGCTCGAAAAGGTGTTCATCGTCCACGGCGAAGGTGAAAAACTTACGGATTTCAAAGCCGCAATAGAAAAGCAGGCGGAAAAGGACAAGCAGGAGCTGGAAGTGATAATCCCCAAGCTCGCCGAAACATTCGAAATCTGAATATTTTGGAAGTTAGATTTGCGCAGAATATTTATGGAGCGGCCGTTTGCCTGGCGTTGCGATATGCCCAAAATGGATGCTCTTTTCCATTAGGCACATGTTTGATTGCTGCTGCAACCCGTTCTTTTGTCAAACCGGTTGAACCATGAAAAAGAGCATTGCCTCCTCATCTTCAATTGTGCTAATTTGTATTTTTTATGCTCCGTAATAATCTTGCAGCAATTTCATGTTCCTCGCTTGCCCTAGTGTTGGATTCGTCATAAACCCTTTTATTTCCATCCGTTGTAATTCCTCCGATTTTATGCTCCTCGCAACCGGAACAATCGCTTTGGACACAACCAGGACGCCCTTCAAGACGGTCGAGCGCGTTTTGGGGGGCTCGGTCAGCTACTTTTCCCTCGCGGCGAGGCATTTTTCGCCTGTGGCAATAATTGCCGCAGTTGGCCGCGATTTCCCGGAAGAATATTATGAGCTGCTGAAAAACTCCGGGGTCAATCTGCAGGGTGTGCAAAAACACCCCGACAAGAAAACATTCTTTTTCGACTCAACCTTTTCCTTCGACATGTACTCCCGCACTGCAAATGCGACCGAGCTCAACGTGTACGAGCATTTCGAGCCGGTTGTTCCGGAAGAGTCAAAATCAGCCGAATTCGTGTATTTGGGCACGATTCCGCCGGAAACGCAGCTGAAGGTGCTGAAGGAATTACCCTCGCCCAAATTCACCATGATGGACACAATCGAATATTACATACAGCATGAAAAAGCAGCTCTCGAGAAAACGATTTCGCATGTTGATGGGCTGGTCCTGAACGATATTGAAGCGAGGATGCTCTGCAATACCCCCAACCTCTTCAAAGCAGCTAAACTGCTGCACGAAATGGGGCCGAAAGTCGTAATCATCAAAAAGGGCGAGCACGGCAGCATTCTGTTCTACAAGCACCACATCTTCCCGATAGCGGCATTCCCAATGGAAACCGCAATCGATCCCACCGGAGCTGGCGACTCGTTTGCAGGGGGGTTCATGGGCCATCTTGCGCGAAAGGGCAAGCTCACATTGAAAACGCTCAAGGAAGCAATCGCATACGGCAACCTGATGGGCTCTTTTTGCATCGAGGACTTCTCTGTCAACAAATTGGTTTCGATCACTCCGGATGACATTGAAAATAGGATGAAGGAGTATAGGAAATTGACGCGATTCTGAAAATCAGAGCTTTCTAATTATGCCTTTCGTAGCATCCACCTCCACCAAATCCCCGTCCTTCAGGATGGCGGTCGCATGCTGCGTTCCTATGATGCAGGGGATGTTGAACTCCCGCGAAACTATTGCGGCATGGCACGTCATCCCGCCGGTATCCGTCACAATTGCCGCTGCTTTTTTTATTGCAGGAATCAAATCCGGAGTGGTCATTGCGGAAACGATGATATCCCCCTGCTGCATCTTCGCCATGTCTGAAGGTTTAAATAATATTTTCACCCTTCCGGTCACCTTGCCCATGCAAGCGATCGTGCCCTTCAGTTCTGCTGTTGGCTTTTCCATTTTCAGCGAATGCATGTATTTTTTCGCTTCATCCCCGACCAAAATCTTATGCTTTTCCCCCTCTTGGATGTAAACCGAGTATTCCCATCTTTCCTTCAGTATCCCCGACCATTTTGCCGGATTTTCAAGCGCTTCCTCAAGCTCTTCAGGCACCAAATATCTGGCGAACTTCAATTCCACTCCGATTCTTCTCGCTATTTCAACATAAAGCGGCTCCATCAAGCATAGCGCTTTTGACATCAATCCCTTCCGGTACTCCTTGAAATACGCAAGTTCGCCCAAAAGCGCGCCTAATCTGCCCCCCTTCTTATGCCCCACTTCTTTCAATGCGGCGTTTCTCTTTTTTTCATTTTCCGAGGCGTTTTTCCTGATTTTTTCGATCTCCTTTTCCGGATTCTTAAGCGCCTCTTCAAATCGCTTCCCAAACTCCTCTTCGCCCATGGCGCCATTCTCATAATCATAGGCAAGCCAATCCCATTTATTCATGTGCCTTTGGAATTCTTTCCATAATTTGCCCAGTTTCAATTCGCGGAAATTTTTCACCCCCATTTTTTCCGCCCCTTTCGCAAATTCAAGCATCTCGAGCATGTGCCTGTTCTCCCATGATGGGCCGGTGGGAATGGAAAGCGCCGTGAGCAATTCGACCGATTTTACAAATCCGAATTCCCTCTGCAGCTCCTCCGAAGCGAATTTTTCAAGGGAGAAATCCGATGCGAACGGTATTGATGCCGGAATGTATGCATCCGAATATTTCGCGCAGAATTTTGAATATAGCCCGACAAGCGCAGGATTTTTTGCGGACTTGAGGTCGTAATTCCGGATTTGCATCGCCGCCTCCTGCAATTTGCCATTGCATTCGTCAAAATCTTCAACTATTTTTTTCAAAGGCAGCTTTCCCCTGATTATTTTTTCCGCAATTATGTCGCCGCATCCGTAAATATAATCCCTGACAAATACGCCCCTGCTGGTGCCCCTCTCGAAATCGGCAATCGCGATTTGCTGGGTGCAACCCACATATTCGTCGAGCCGGTTCGCCACTACGCCGTACACCAAGTTAAGGATGTTTATGCTGACCTTCAAGGTATATTGCTTGTAGAATATTTTCTCGCTCATACAATCCGCCAAATAACGCCCGTATTCGCATCCACAACCCCTCCTGGGAACCAAGGTTCCCTACTCGGGTCACGCAGACTTTGCATCTGCTGAACCGCGAAGCAAGCTTCACGGTCGCCTCTACCCCCCTCAATTACATTTTGCGTATCAATCCCCTATTCGCATCCACATCAATCTCATCCCCATCTTTCAGTATTTTGTTCGCATTCCTTACCCCCACAACGCACGGAATTTTCAGCTCCCTTGAAACGATCGCGGCATGGCACGTGATTCCGCCCTCGTTTGTAATGATTGCTGCGGCTTTTTTCATCGCCGGCACCAGATCCGGGGAAGTTGCAGCTGAAATGAGGATATCGCCCTCCTTCATTTTATGCATATCCTTTGCAGTATTGATGATTTTCACCGTTCCTTTCGCTGTTCCCGCGCACGCAGGCATGCCCTTCAATTCCGAGACGCCGGCCTCCACTTTCTCATGCGCGAATTCCATTTTTCTGATCCTTTCCTCCGCTGCTTTCCCAGTCAGGAACGAAAATTTCCCATTCTCGATCATTGCGAGTCCGCATTCCCGCCTCTCCTGCGCGATTTTCCTGAATTTCTCCGGATTTTTCAGGGCTTCCCCGTACTCTTCGGGCATGATGAACATTGATTCCAAATTCGTAAGGCCGCATCTCCTCCCCAACTCCTTTAGGACCGGCCATTCATTGTAGAAGCCCTCGATGAACTCGAATTCGCGAGCCCATTTGTAATATCCCAAATTCCGGATGATTTCAAAAAGCCCGATTTCCTGCTTGCTCAATTTCAATTCCCTGCAAGCGCTCACGAACTCATCCCTCGCGTTTTTCTCATAATTCTCAATATCCCTGATATGCCTGTCGATGTCATAATCCATTTTTTCAGAAACGAGGTTCGCATAGTGCCCCAAACCCCAGCCCACGGAGCCGCAAATATTATATGAGAGCGAGTCGAACCTGTGCTTTACCGCCTCCAATTCCGGTAGCAGCTCCTTCAATATCGAATCAATTTTCTTAATTCCCTTATTCTTCGCAATTTTTGCCAGTTTCAATATTTCCATCTCCAGCAGCTGGTTCCTCAGCCTCTTTGGCGGCCGCGTAAGCACTAACAGGTAATTTGCGAACTTTTCCGGCGTTTTTTTTGTTCCCTCCCTCAAAATCAGGTTCATCTTTTCATCAAGCGGGCTCTCGTGCCTGTAACCCAGGTATACTGCCATGGTCGCATAGCCATAAAACTCTTCGAACATTCGGGAAATCCCTTTGGAGAACTCGATCAGCTCCTCCGATGGCACTTCCCGGAGGTTTTTTCCCTTGTATTTTTCCGAATATCCCCTCATTTCAACTGCTTTTTCAAGCGCTTGCCTGAAGGAGCTGTATATGAACTCCGGATCCTCGATTGCCTTCCTCCCGATTGATTCCGTAATTTCAAGGAACTCTTTTTCAGGATACAGGTAATCC
>JAZDKC010000016.1:0-6072 GCA_043803465.1 Microcaldota archaeon | reverse complement strand
CGAAGTAAACGCCTTTTTCCTTCTGAAGGTTAAACGCAGCCAGCCTTACCAAGCCTGAGCACACGTAGCAAATGGCAAAAACAAGGCTGAGCATGCCGAAATTGGCCGAAAGCACAATTGCCGCCGGAGCAGCCCCGAATGAGATCGCATCTGCAAGCGAATCCAGCTGCTTACCGAATTCATCCTCCCCTGTTTCGCGTGCGACCTTCCCGTCAAAATAGTCGAAAACAGCCGAAATTACAACAAACACTATTGCCGCATTTGGATTATATGTCAACGCATAATAAATCGCAAGGAATCCGGATGCGCCATTAGCCAAGGTCAGGAAGTCCTTTGCGCCCAGATTCTCAACAGCGTCGTGAATCATAATTTCTTAACTCTTCCTCCATTAAAAAGGCTTGCGGGAAGGCAAAAATCAAACCGTTAAAAACCTATTCCGCACTAACTTAACAGGGCCTGCAGATAATGAAAGTTCTGCAACGGGCTTGTACGAACCTTTTCTTTCTCCCAAGAAAGAAAAGCCCTCCGGAAAAGAAAGAGGGCTTTTGCTTTGGAATAAGGAAACGGTTCTAAGAAGCTCAGCCTGGTCTAGAGCGCCATGTCGGGCCTCTTTCCCAAAAAGGGTTGGACAAAAACCTTTCTTTGGCGCGGAGCCATCGCACCTTTCTTTGGAAAGAAAGGGGCAAGGCGCGTACGTCTTATACGACGACGGAACATGTTTTCGTTCGACTAGGAGAACTGGATGTCCTGGGTTCAAAATGCCTAAGATTGGAATTTTTTTCTTTGGCGCGGAGCCATCGCACCTTTCTTTTTAAGAAAGGGGCAAGGCATGCAAATCCCAGCAGGCCCATTATTTTTTCCAGTGCATTCCCCAACCGACTATTAAAAAATGTTTGTAACCAATGACCTATTATGCTTATGAAGCATTTAGCCATATTGTTTGCGCTGATTTCAATATTGCCCTTTTCAAATGCGATTGTATGCGAGGACAGTATCCGATATTCCGACTGCAGGGAAATGCAGGAAAAAATTCGGCTAGGTATTTTTCAGGATGCCGAGCCGGGATCTCCGGCGCAGGAATCGCCGATCGAAGTGCCGAAAGCCAACTTCGAAACGGAATCGCCGCCTTTCATATTCTCGATGTATTTGGATACGCAGAGGCACAATTCCCTCGGCGAATACAAGGACAGGTTAGGCGCCGTTTTCGGTAACGGCGACAAATTATTTTTTGCATTTAAAATGCAGGCCGCCATGCAGGATGACGAGCTAAGAATATATCTGGAAAAGCAGGATGAAGTAGGGAGCACGCAATTCCTTTGCGTGTACAAGTTCAAGGACGACAACAATATTGTTTTTCCCCTGAAATTCAGCTGCGATGTGCTGCCGCAGCTGGCATTGAGCGGGAAATACAAAGTGCTTGCACTTCTATACTCCTCCGAGGGGGACGTGAAGCTCACCCGTTATTGGGGAAAGGGGGATGAAACGTACTTAATCAGCCTCAATCCATTGGCTCCTGCCCCCCAAGCAAGCAAAGTCCAGACCTCTTTTGGCGGGGCGAAATATTTAGTGACAGTCGAGTCCAAATATGAGCCGCGGCCCCTTGGCGATTCCGTGGGAAAAGTGGACGAGGAATCGGCTCAGAAATGGCGGCTTCTCCAGACCGCTTCCGCGGGCCCGGTTTCCCTGAAACCTCCTTCGATGGCAGAACCACTAAAAGAACTCGACAAGGGGCTTCGCGGCGGATGGAAAGGTACGGAAACCTATGCCTTTACCGACACGGTTCCCGGTGTTATCGGCGAGTTGCCAAGGAACGGGGCTGTGCAGGAGGCAATAAAAAAAACCAAAGGCACCTTGGACCCGAATGCATTGGCGACACTTGTAAGGGAGATATTCCCCCCCACGGCCGAAAATGCCGAGCCGCTTAAGCCACAAAACATCGTAGGGAAGCCGGAAACACAAAAAATTACCCTCGAGATTGTCGATATTAAAAATAGCCCATTATGCAGCGTCTCGCTGCCCGCAGGTGCGCTGGAGCAAGCACGAACCTCGGGATGCGGAAAGCCAGAAGAATCGGCTAATTGCATAACGCCGACGGGCGAGGGGCTGACCATTTCGTACTGCGGAGCGAGCGCAGATGCAACGTTCGTAAAGATCGAGCCGGCTTATTTCGAGATTCCTATTGATGAAACCAAGCCATTAGCCGGGCCGGTCCCTGGCAAAGGGCCGCTGGCTATCAAGGAAGTGGGGCCTAATGTCGCACCGAAAGTGAAGGCCAGCGATAGGCCTTTGGAGGGGCGGGAGCTGGTTTTCAATTCCCTTGAAAACACGATTACGCTGACATCAATGCGCGGCGGGAATCTCCTCTTCAAGCAAACCTACCTTGCTGCCAATCAGCTGCCTTCGAATTATGGGGGCAGCAAGGAATGCTTCTCAATAAAGGAAATTGGGAGCTCCGTCCAAATTCATTACAATATGCTCTGCCAGGTTTGCGGCCATGTTGCTGATTTGGTTGTTTCTTCAACATCAACAGGGAAACCTGAAAAATACCCCCTTAGTGCTTCCTGCCATGCAGATGTCCTGATGCTTACCGACGGCGATATGCTTATTGCCCCTAAGGAAATCCAAGAACAAATCTCGGAATCGCCTTGGTACAAGAAGGTTATGGGGAAAAATGCGGACGTAATATTTGACGCTGCCAAAAGCAGGATGATGTATTATGCGGAGGTTTTAGGCTACATCGAAAGGGCCAAAAAATCAGGGTACTCCGTCAGGTATGTTGAACTTGAAGCGAGCGCAAAGGGATTAGGGACCGCAAGCACGCCAGATGCGCTTAACAAATGGGGCGGTTCGTTGAACAACGTGGAATACTACATCCTGAAAACCAAATCCCTGAGGCAGATAATCCAACCTGACACCTTGCTTGTGCTAGGCGCGCAAAGGATAATACCCAGCAAAACCTATGGCCAGGATGGGGGCGCATACAAGGCTATTATTACTTCCATCCAACCGTATGGGACTCCGTTGAATAATCCGCTCCATTCAGAAAATCCCGATATCGCTGTTGCAAGGATTCCCGGCCTGGAAATAGTCGGAATAACGGCGATGCTTCGTTCCCTCAACTCCGTGCCGGCTTCAGTTGAAGCAACGCCGAAGGTGATCAATCCCCTGAAGGCCACACTTCCGGGCGCCTTGGAGGGAAGACGAAGAATAGTGCAATTTTATTTGAACCAGGATTGTAAAAATGCCTTGGACTGCCTAGATTCGCCCCCATTTTGCACCGAAGAAGATGCAGGACTAGGTTGCAGAAAGGACAGAATGCTCGACGCCGTTCATACCCCCCCTTCTTTTAGCGCTGGGGCATGGGACATATGTAAGCTTATTGGGCGAGCTGAATTCCAAGGAATATTTTAACATACTGGTTTCCACAGACTTAGCCGATGCCAATTATCAAACAAGGCAGGGGGGCTTGGCGGTTCTTACAGGTTGTAGCGGCACTAATACTGTTGGGGAACGCATGTTTCCAAAAGGGACGGTAATCAAATTCCGAGGAAAAACGCCCGTCCTGCCAGAGGGAACATCGACCCTTGCAGACGATTTCCAGCTCTCAATCGATGCGAGCACAATAATTCTCAGGCCCAACGATCCCCTCCCATACCTTTTTCAATCAGATGAGCTACTAATACCGAAAGGCACTGAAATTTCATATAGGGGCGGCGAGCTAACCATTAATGGAGAATTCAACGAAGCGATACCGCCGCGTATGTTGCCTATTTCAACCGCGTTATTATTATTCGATGGCAAGACGAGCATCGGTTACAGCGCTCTTTCGAGGCGTGCTTTCACGTTCCCCGCGGAGAAAAGCTCCATCGGGAAGGAGGTCACGGTAGGGCGCGAATATTTGCAAATTGTTGCCCAGGCGCGCAGCATTGAGGGCAGGCAGCAGGCAATGAAAATAGAAATCATCGGCGATCCGCTGCTGAAAGTAACTGTGCGCGAGGTGAGTTGATGGGTAAGGGGATAAGCAATCCAATTTTGATTGCAGGTGTTGCATTGCTGCTGATAGCCGTTTTCCTGTTTCTAAGGAGCGGAGAAGGGGTTGATCCAGCCCAAGGGCGATTTCCACTAGCCAATACTTATCCTGCTTCTTCCCCGACTCCGAGCGTGAAGGTTCCGATCGCAGGAGTCCCAACCTCAGTTGATGGAATTGAAGGCGCCAGGGATGATGCATCGCTGGCAGTTGTCGGCAAGGACGGGGGGGCAGTGGAGTTGAGCAAGGGTAGCAGCCTCGGCAGCGGTATATGCGGCGATGACCTATGTTCTGTTTATGAAAATTGCCTCAGTTGCAGGGAAGACTGCGGATGCGTCCATGGCGAGGCATGCGGCGAGAACGGTGTCTGTGCGCTGAAGGTTTTTTGCGGTGATGGCGTTTGCTCGAATTCCGAGATTAACAACCAGAGCTGCTGCTCGGACTGTGGCTGCTGGCTGGAAGAAACATGCAATGGCGTTACGAACGAATGCGTAGCCGCACTTAAAATCAGCACTACTGAGCTGGATGCAATTGCGCAGAGGGAAATAAACAATACGGGCGGAAACATGAGTGTTTTCCAGATACGTGACGGCATCTATCAGGGGAAGGTCGTGAAGGAAATAATCCTTTACTGCCCGGATACTTCTTTCGAATGTTCCGAGGTATTGATTATTGACGGTTCAAAGACCGTAATAGCCCGACTGATCACCGAATGACTACTTAACTGATGTTTCTTCTTCTATATTTTTTTTATTTTCCAGTTACAAAACCTTCAGTTAGCTTTCACGCACCAAACCGCAATTGTCCCGGCTGGCAATTAGAACTATTTAATTAAATCCGAATGAGCTGTAAGCTTCGATTCCCCTATTTCAATTTCCTTTCCTCCAATATCGGCTTGTAGAGCTCCTCATAGCCTTGGGCGGAAAGTTCCCATGTGAAGTTCTTTACGCAACGCTCCCTAGCATTCGCACCCATCCGCTTCCGGAGCTTTTCATCCCTTAGGAGTGCAAGCATCTTTTCCTTGATTTGCGATGCATTCCTAATTTCAAACAACATCCCCGATTCATCCTGGATGATTTCCGGTATTCCGCCAACATTCGTCCCGATCACGGGCTTCCCGCTTGCCATCGCCTCGCAGAAAACCATCCCGAAAGGCTCCCATACGGACGCCAAGGCAAAGAATTCGCACGCTGCATATAGCTCTGTAAGGTCCGCTTCGGTGATTTTTTCCGTTATGAATATAACGCTCTTCCCAAGGCCCAGATCGGCTGCGAATTTTTTCAAATATCCTTCCTGCGGTCCCTTTCCAAGTATTACGAGGGTCACATCCTTTTCCTCTTTCACGATTTCCGCAAATGCCTGGAGCAGGTAGACGAACCCCTTCTGCGTCTGCAGCCTTGCAATTGATAAAATAAGCCTGTCCTCGCCCAAATTGTATTTTTTCCTGATAGTTCCCTCCTCGTTTTTGGGGCTGAAGAGGTTGATGTCAACTCCGTTGTAGATCACGCGGGTCTTGGGCTTGGGGTTGGCGGGCGCGGTGTTCACAAGCGTATCCTTGCTTACGGCAGCAAGCGCATGGCACGCATTCATCATCTGCTTTCCCACGAAATCATCGTAAAGATCGCCCACGAAATCCGTAACCGGCTCAATTGCCTTGAGCCTTGCGTTGTGCAATGTGAGGCCCAGGATTTTTCCGCCATACCTTTTGATCAGTGCCTCATCCAGCATATTGTAAAAAAACCTGTTGTGCATGTGGAAAATCTCATGCTTTGGGATTTCCGAAATTAGGGAGGTTAGGAAAAAAGGCGACACCGGCACCGGCGGTGGCAGCGGGTGCGGCGCATCGTAGAAGATCATTGCAGGCAGCCGCTTGACCTTTATCCCACCTATCTCCTCATACGGAAGCGTGTTCGGCAGCCGTGCAGTCAGCACGGTCACATCGTGCTTCTTTGCGAGCCTTCTTGAGACCTCCAGCACGTGCTTTTCAGTACCGCCTTGGTACGGGTGGAAGAACGGGTTTAGCATACAGATGTCCATGACAATCC
>JAZDKC010000015.1:0-13511 GCA_043803465.1 Microcaldota archaeon | reverse complement strand
GCGCTGAAATCGTACTTCCGGACTTCGCCCCGGAACTGCACCGTTTTTCCGTTAATTCTAAGCATGTACTTCTCCAAAAGCAGCCTCCCATTGGTTCCCGCGCCCTGGTAGCCTGTCAGGAATATTTTCGTTTTCACGTCGTTCTTCATCAGGCGCTGTATATAGCTCAAGACCGGGCCGCCCTCCATCATCCCTGCAGTGCAAAGGAATATTTTCCGGGGCTTTGAGAACTTCTTGCGGTCAAGTGTTTCGTACGCCTTATCTGCCTCCTCAAACGCATCCTGCAGCTTCTGTGAATCGCGCAAATAGGCTGGATACTCCAAATAAGTTTCAGTAGCGCGTATTCCCATCCCGTCCAAAACAGTGAATTTGATCAGGTCCCTTTCAAGCAGCAACTGCAGGATTTCCTGCGTCCGCCCGACAGCAAACGAGGGCACGATAACAGATGCGCCTTCATCGATTGCTGATTCGATCTTATCGCAAAACTCCCCTGCAAGCTTTTTCCTATCCGGATGCTCCCTGCCCCCGTACGTGCTTTCCAGCACCAGGTAATCGATTTTTTCCTTTGGAACAACGGCGGGCCTGTGCATTTCCGTCTTAACGGAGTTGATGTCGCCCGAATAGAGCAGGTTGCCGCTTTTTGTTTGCATCAAAATCTGCGAGCTGCCGATGATATGGCCTGCATCATAAAGCCTAAGCTTATCGCCATTGAAAAACTCATAATCGGTCTCATACGGGAGGCCAAGGAAGCTCCGATTCAATCTATTGAAATCAGAAGAAGAGAAGAATTGCGGCAGCCCCTTTTCCGAAAGCAATTTCTGCATGTCCTCAAGCAGCATGTCAACAAGCGGAATGGTCGGGAACGTGCAGATCACGGGCGGGTTCGAGTGCTTGTAGATTGCGGGCAGGAAGCCCGAATGATCAAGGTGCGCGTGCGAGAGCGCAATTGCATTGGGTGTTTTCACATCCTGCTGGGGTGCTAGGGGCACATCCTTGTTTGCAGCAACGCCGCAGTCAAGGAACAGGTTAAGCCCTTCGCTTTCCATAGCAAGGCAGCTTCTTCCTACCTCCCTAGTCGCGCCAAGGAATTGCAATTTCATTTGATCACATATCAGCTGCTTCTTGGTAATAACGCTTGGCAAGCCGCTTGTACTTCAAATCCAATCTAAGCATCACAGCGCCCCGGTTCGGCTGTCCGTACACGATGATCGAATTCAAGGGTGCATAAACCGCTGAAGCAAGCGCAGATAGGTCCTCTTCGCCCTCAACGATGATTTTGATCCGTGCGCCAATTTTCTTTGAGAATATTTTCCTGCAGGTGTTCATCAGCTCGGAAGTGAGCACTCCCGGCGGATTTGCGATTTTGATTGTTTTTGCCTCGAACCCCCGCAATATCCTTTTCTGATTTTTTGGAATCGGCCTTCTTTGCCTCACAAAATCAATGAAGCTCACATCCGGAATTATTTTGCGGCCAAGCAGGAGGAGCGTAGTGACGTCCCCGACGGAAATCAACGGCGCGCCATCCCTTTCAAGGGATTCGATTAGCTTTCTGAAACTTAACAGCCTTCCGAACGGCCTTTTCAGCTTCCTGCGCAATTCCGGGGTTATGCGTTTGTCTCGCATATTCTAAATGAGCTCTTTATGTTTAAAAATGGATAAAAAAAGGGAAAAAGTTATTCCTCGGTGCCCTCATCCTCCTCGTCATCCAACTCGTCCCAATCCTCCTCGTCTTCCCAATCTTCCTCATCATCGTAAAAATCGTCTTCGGGCTTGCGTTTTCCCTTCGGCATACGGACTCACCTTCAGGCATAAAAAGTGCTACAACAATACTGTTTCGGGTTTATAAACGTTATCTTGAGGTATGGTTCGGGTGCTTTAGGATTCGAGACGCAAAAGAAGGCCGCTATCCAAGTTATGGAGCCATCTTGCGCTGTCGCTTTTGCCTGTTTTGACGAATTTCACTATTTTTTTCATTGCGGTTTTTGCGCTTACTTTTTTTGTCGCATCGATTTGCATCACTTTCCTCTCCCCGTAATTTTCAATCGCATTGATAAGGCAATAATCCAGCATTTCGCAGAGCACGTTGTCGTTGATTTTTGTCTTGGGGTATTTCCGCCTATCCAGCCGTTTTTCCAGCTCCTCCGGATTGCACCGCATTACAATGACCAGGTCCGCGGGCAGTTTCAAATCCGAAAGCAGATGGCTCTCGACGATGATGCTAGTTGCTTTCATCAATTTAACCAGTTCCTTCCTTAGCTTCCTGAAATCTGCGATATGCTCTTTCTTTTCAATTTTTGAATACAGTTTTTTTTTCTTTACCAGTTCATTCACGTGCACAACATCGCAGTTCAGCTCTTCCGCTATCTCCTTCGAAATGCTCGTTTTCCCCGTTCCGGGAGTGCCTGTTATTGCGATTTTCATATTCTTTCCCACTTCCCCGCGCGAAGCCGGTTTTGTGATATGCCCCTTTTACCCCCTGCGGCGCTTCCTTACCGGCCGATTTCTTTTCAAAAGCCCGGCCAGGATTTCGTTGACCGCCTCTAAATGCTCCCTGCCCCTTGCAAGTTCTCCCCCTGTTTTTTCACTTTGACTAATTAAAATCTTTCGTAGGCCGGCTTCCAAATCGGGAGGCAGTTCGACTATGTATTCATCCCTTTTCCCCCCCGGAGGCCGCGTCGACCTGAATATCTCCGACATTAGCCTATTATGCCTGCTAATCTCCCTGCCCGACTCGTCGCGTAAATCCCTAATTCTCTTCTCCATTTTCCTAGCTTTGGAGGGCCCCTCGCTTAGGGCGTCAATCAGCTGAATTAAATCGATATTTTGCTGATGAAAACGCGTTGCATGCTTTGCAATAAACTTGATTTTTAGCGTGTCCCTGGATTGCGGCATCTTGACAAGAAATAATTCCGGGTGAACAAACCGGTCAGTCAGGGCACGTTTAATCGAGGCAACAAATTTTTCCCTGTTTCCGACGCTGCGCGGGTTAATATTCCGGAATACAACCTCTCTGCCATGTTGGTACGGTTCCCCGTACTCCGGCTCAATACGCCCCAATATCCCCCCAAATTTTTTGTGCGATTGCAGGTACTCCGTAACTTTCTCCATTCGCCCACCTTTTTCTCGAAGTAGGATAAGTGGACCAACCATTTTAAGCGGTGGGCTTAAACCTGTTTTCCAAGCATCCCCCTAGCAGTAACGCTCCCGAAACAACGGTATTTTTAAGTTTGTGAGCGTGTTGCTTAAGGGGGGTAAGCCTATGCCTTTTTCCGAAGTAATCAACCATACCTTTGAGGCGTACAAGAAGAACTTCAAGCTGCTCACGTTCTTCGCGTTCCCTTTCGCCATAGTTTTCGGCCTGTCTCTGCTTTTGCAAAATTTCGTGTCCCTTTCGGGCATTTTCCTGAGATACGGCAGCATCCAAACCGACCTGACCGCCTGGGATGCGTTCATCATTGTCGCTGTATTCCTGCTTTCGCTGCTGTTCTTCTCATTTGCGATAGTTGCAATAAACCTTGTTATCAAATCCCAGCGCACCCTCAAACGGCTGACGTTCTACGAGCATGAGAAAATCGAGGCCAACGTGGCAAGGATGTTCACGATTTTCCTTGCGGTGTTCGTGCTGATTCTTGTGATCAACATGCTTCTTTATGATTTGCAGCTTACCCCGTCACTTGGGCTGTTCCTGTCCCTCGTAATCTCCTTGGCGGTGCTTTTTGTCCCGCAAGCGCTCGTCATTGATGATTTGGGAATGGTTGCATCGATTTACATGAGCATCTCGGTCCTGTTTAGGCGGTTCCCGTACCTGCTGGCGTACCTCGTAATTGCATCTGTTCTGATCACGGCCAACACCCAGCTATTCCTCGAAATCGGCGGAAGCGCCGCAATCTGGAGGTATGTTGCCGTGCTGGTGAATGCGCTGATAATCCTGCCGTTCCTCGAAGTGCTCAAGACGCAGATCTACCTGAGCAAGTACACCGTGCTCAAGTCCGCTTAAAATTAACGGACGGAATTGATTTTACGAGTCAATGGCGCAATCAATCCGTTCTTTTCCCTTTTTCCATTCACAGCCCGAATTCTCAATTAGTTATATAAATGGCCGCCCGCCTTCAATATAACCCCTATGGCCAAACAGAAAATCCAACTGGTAATTGCGGAAAAGCCCAAAGCAGCTGAAAAGATAGCGCATGCCCTGTCCTCAGGGGCAAAAATGCTGAGCCTGCACGGAGTGAACTATTTTGAGCTTGAAAGCAAGGGCATGAAGGTGTATGTTGCGCCAGCAGTTGGCCATGTATACACCCTTGCGCAAAAGGAGAAGACGGCCTCCTACCCGGTTTTTGACATCGAGTGGAGGGAAGCGCATGAAATCAACTCGGGATCCGGATTCACGAAAAAATACCTAACTCTTCTAAAAAAACTTGCAAAAGAAGCCGACGAGCTTGTGTCGGCTTGCGATTACGACATAGAAGGGAGCCTGATTGCAGGAAATATCATCCGCCAGGCAGGAAAGGGGAAGCCCGCAAAAAGGATGCTTTTCTCAACACTCACAACGGAGGAGCTTAATGGCGCGTACGATAACCTCTCCCCCCTTGACACAACCGCAATTGCAGCAGGAGAGGCGCGCCACATCCTTGACTACTATTGGGGAATCAATACCAGCAGGGCGCTCATGGCCGCAATTAAAAGCGCCGGAAGGTTCCGCATCATGAGCATCGGCCGGGTCCAGGGGCCCGCGCTTGCGATTTTGGCGCATAAGGAAAAGGAAATTGCCGCCTTCAAGGCCCAAAAATACCTCGAAGTCCACGCATTTGCGAAGAAAACCGATTTCATCCACGAAAAGGCGCGTTTCTTTGAAATACCGGAAGGGGAAAAGGTTTTCCAGGAATGCCAAAAGGAAAAAACAGGCACAATAACCGGCGTTGTCAGACGGAAATTCAAGCAGCTCCAGCCGGTTCCGTTTGATCTGACCACCCTTCAGGTCGAATCCTATAGGAATTTTGGATTTTCACCAACCCGCACCCTCCAACTGGCGCAATCCCTTTATGATGATGCGCTTATCTCATATCCGAGGACCTCCTCGCAAAAATTGCCCGCAAAACTGGGGCTTAAGAAAATTTTGGAAATGGTGGGCAAGAACGCCGCATATTCGAAATTTGTATCCCAGCTTCTTACCCAAAATCGCATTATCCCCCACGAGGGCGAGAAGACGGATTCGGCGCACGTTGCAATTTACCCCACCGGCCAAATTGCAAACAGGGTTGGCGCGGATGAGGGCAAGCTTTACGATCTTGTTGTCAAGCGCTTCCTTTCCACCTTTGCGCCCCCGGCAGTTAGGGAGAGCATGAAGGTTGCGATGCAGGTTGCGCAGCACAACTTCCTGACAGATGGAACGCGCACACTCGAGGATGGCTGGTTTGCCTTCTACAGGCCATACTTGCATCTGGAGGAGATCATCCTTCCCGAATTCACGGAGGGTGAAAAGGCCGCAGTTGAAAAAGTTGAAAAGCTGGAAAAAGAAACCCAGCCGCCAAGAAGATACACCCCCGCCTCAATCATCCGGGAGCTTGAGAGGCAGAATTTGGGCACAAAGGCGACCCGCTCCGTGGTTGTTGATACGCTATTCAACCGTGCGTACCTTTCAGACAAGAAATCCATCAAGGTGACGGAATTTGGCATGGCTGTTTACGACACCCTTTCCGAAAACGTGCCCGAAATCACCAATGAAACGCTTACGCGCGAATTCGAGGAGAAAATGGCCAAGATAGAGGGCGGGGAAATCAAGAGCGAAGCCGTCATTGCGGAAGGCAAGAAAATAATCACAAAAATCCTCGACGAGTTCAAGGAAAACGAGGTTAAAGTCGGCAAGGAACTCCTCAAGGGCCACGATGTCGCCCAGAAAACCGCATCCGTTCTAGGGAAATGCAACCTGTGCAAAATTGGCGATCTTCAAATCCGGAGAAGCAAATTCGGCTTTTTCGTAGGCTGCTCAAGCTACCCTAACTGCAGGAACATATTCCCGCTTCCCAGAAACGCACTCATAGAGCCGAAAAATACCGCCTGCAAGGTGTGTGGCATTCCGGAAATCAAGGTGATCCGGAAGGGCAAGCGGCCATTCGAGATGTGCCTCAATCCCAAATGCGAAAGCAAGGCCAGCTGGGGCCAGAATAATAATTGGAAGAAAAAGGGCGAAGGGGAAACGAATTCCGGCGCATCCGAGCAGCCAAAACCCCAAACCCCCGCAAAACCCCAATTCAAGGGGAAGAGGGGGGGAAAAGCAGCATCGCAAACAAAACCTGCGAAAAAGGATGCGGGCGAACCCACGATAATTCCGACAACTTTAGAGTAGGCCGCCAACTTGGGGGTGCCTGATTCATCCGTTTTTTAAACCGCCAATGGCTAGTATGTCCATATGGGAAAGCGCGGACTCGTTTACGAGCGGATATTTTCGCAAATAGCCAAAAAAGTCTCCCCAACCAAGGCTGAGGCGATTGAGGAAAAGGCATTTGCCGAAGGGATCCGGAAAAAGCTCCAGAAGGCGTTTGGAAAGAAAGCGCAATTGTTTTTCGTGGGATCAACTGCGCGGGACACGGGCATTCAAGGCGACAAGGACATAGATATTTTTGCGGCATTCCCAAAGGCGAGAACAAAAGCGCAGATAGTGGGAACGACGATCTCAACAGTCAAGCGGGTCCTGCCGGCAAAATGGGAAATGCATTATGCGGAACATCCTTATCTGCAAGGCAGGCTTGAGGGCTTTAAGGTCGAAGTGGTTCCGTGCTTCAAAATCAAGGTGAATGAGGGAATTATTTCGGCAGTTGACCGCACGCCCCTTCACGCGCTTTATTTGCAAAGGCATCTGACGCTCAAGCAGAAAAGGGATGTGCGCGTTCTAAAGGCACTCCTTAAGGCGCATGGCATCTACGGTGCGGAGCTCGAGGTCGAGGGATTTTCGGGCTTGGTGTGCGAATACCTTGTTTTGAATTACAGGTCACTTGCCACCCTGCTGAATGAAGCCGCAAATTGGAAACCTCCGGTAGTGCTTGACATCGAGGATTATTATGACCAGGAATACGCGGGGCTGGTAAGCAAGTTCAAAACCCCCCTCATAATCGTGGATTTCATCGACCGCAACAGGAACGCGGCTGCTGCGATCAGCCTTCCAAATTTCAAGAAGTTCATCGCATTAAGCAAGTCGTTCATCAGGAATCCATCTGAAAAATTGTTCCGGAAGCCCGAAATAAAATTCACCAGCGGGCAGATTCTGGCGGAAATAAAAAAAAGGAACCTGATATTGCTGAAGATGCGCAGGCCCTCAAATCTCGTAAGCGACATCCTGATCCCGCAGCTAAGAAGATCCGCAGCTTCCATTGCCAAGCAGCTTGAATTGGCGGAGTTCGAAACGCTCGATGCATTCTCATTTGTGGATGAAAAGAACGCATTCATTGCAATTGATTTGGAAAGCAGGAGGATTGCGGGGAAAAAAACACTCGTCGGGCCGCCAATAGAATTCAAGGAGCATATGCGGAAATTCCTGAACGCGCATAAGCGCAAGCTCAGAAAGCCATACTCCCAAAATGGCCGGGTAGTGATCGAGGTAAGGCGGGAGATTACTGATGCAAAACAGCTGCTTCAACTCATAATGAGGAATCCCCAAAAACATGGAATTGCTTCGCACTTCGTTTCCCCCATGATGAAATCGCAACTCCTCGAAGGGAATAGCTTATTATACCACATCGAGGGAAATACGTATTTGCAATTGAAATTTGCCGAACGCTACTTTCGCAAACCAATAAGGTGATTTGATGGAGAAAATATTGATATCGACTTTGCCCGGAATTGATGGTTATTCCATCAAGGAGCACAAAGGCCTTGTTTGGACGAGCTCTGCAAGGAGCAAGAACGTGATCCAGGACTTTGCCGCGCTTACAAAGAGCCTCGCCGGGGGGGAAGCGCACCATTATAGGCATCTTCTCAATGAAGCCAGGAAGGATATCGTGAACGGGCTTGCGGAGCAGGCAAGGGCAATGGGCGCGAATGCCATACTTGGCGTGCAGATGGGCTCCACTCAGATCTCGCCTGCAATCATGGATATTTTCGCATACGGGAGCGCGGTTGTGCTCGAAAAAAAGAAGAAATAGGCCGGCGGGATTTATTGCGCCCCTATGAATCACTTCTGCAGTAGTAATAATTTTTAACTGTTGGGCTGTGTTATTATCATGTACGCGCTTCGGCCGTTTTGGGCTCTATTGGTCCTTTTTCTTGTATCCGCATATTCCGTTGCACTTGAAACACCAACGCCAGAAGTCCTTCAGCCCATTACCGTGGAGGAGATCACCGGCAACGTCTCGACGAACATCATTGCCGCAACTGAAATACTTTTCAATGAGAACGTATCCTCCTCCAAGAAATTCCATGTGCTGGTGTCGACCACGGTAAAAGAGCTCGGCAAGGTGATATGCCTGCCTCCGCAAGGAAAGAGCTGCGACTGCCAAATCGAAGACCCGGGCGCATTTTCATGCAATTTTTACCCAACTGCAACGGGCGTTTATCGCATCAATATGGAATCGCAGGCCCGCATGGCATATGGGAACGTCACAATAGAGCTTATCAATGGCAGGGCGCCGATTTTGAAGCAGGAAGTGAGGGAGGAGACCATTTCCCTTGGAACGATGCTTTTTGCGCTGAGTTTTGCCGTAATAGTTGTGCTTGCATATGTCGCATATTTTGTCTACAAGCTGATGATGCGCAAACGGGATGCGCTGAACGCGCTCTACGACCAGCGACGGAAAGTGGAAGACGACATGAAAGTGCTCCGCTACAGGTTCCTCAAGCGCGAAATAGATGCAAACACCTACAATGCTGTCTTGAGGCAGAAGGAGCAGGAACTAGCCGGTGTGAATGAAAAGATAGTAAAGATGCTCAAGTCGAAGCAAAAGTCTCTTAACGCAGAAGGGAAAGGCGAGCAATCCTAGCGGCCCTGATTATTTTTTTTCTTCCTTGACCTCGGTGAAATCCGCATCGTCTATATTGTCTTTGCCGCTTCCCTTAAAATCCTTATTTCCCGAATCCCCAAATCCCTGATAGCCGGTGTTTTCCCCTCCAGACTTGCCCTCCTGGCCCTCGTTTCCCCCGGAATAGCCTTGATAATCGCCGCCCTGCTGCTGCCCTTTCTGGTAAAATGATGCGCCAATCTTTTGCACCTCATCCCTTAATTTTTGCAATGCGGATTTCAATTGCACTTTATCCTGCGCTTCCATCGCTTTTTTCACTTCGCCAATTGCGTTCTTCACAACTTCCCTCTGCGCGTCCGTCACCTTCTCCTTCAGTTCCTCCATTGCCTTCTCAGAGGTGTAGATCATCGAATCCGCCTCATTGGTGAGGTCTATTATCTCCCTGCGCTTCCTGTCATCTTCCGAAAACTGCTCCGCTTGCTTCATCATCCTTTCGACTTCCTCCTTGCTAAGCTTGTGCGGCGCGGTGATTGTGATCCGCTGCTCCTTCCCGGTTCCCATATCCTTTGCACTCACGTGCAGGATTCCATTCGCATCAATATCGAATGTCACCTCTATTTGGGGTATGCCCCTTTGTGCGGGAGGAATCCCGACCAATCCGAAATGCCCCAGCTCCACATTATCCTTGGCCATTGCCCTCTCCCCCTGGTATACCTGGATATCAACCGAGGTTTGGAAATCCGCCGCTGTTGTAAAATTTTGGCTGCGTTTTGTTGGTATGGTGGTGTTGCGCTCGAGAATTTTTGTGAATACGCCTCCCATGGTTTCAATCCCCAAAGAAAGGGGAGTCACATCCAAAAGCAGGATATCCTTCACTTCGCCTGCAAGCACGCCTGCCTGGATTGCCGCCCCCAATGCAACGCATTCCATCGGGTCCACGCCGCCCTCTGCTTTCTTCCCTAGCTGCTCTTCAACGAATCGCTGCACTATTGGCATGCGTGTCGGCCCGCCCACCATGATGACCTTGCTTATTCCTGCAGCTGTAATCTTGGCATCCTCCAGTGCCCGTTTCACCGGGTTTTCGCACCTTCGAATGATCGGCTTTATTATTTCCTCCAATTTCGAACGGGTCAATTGCATTTGCATGTGCTTTGGCTGATTTGCAACGGAGGTGATGAATGGGAGGTTGATTTCCGTCTGCACGACTGTCGAGAGCTCGATCTTTGCCTTCTCCGCCGCTTCCCGAAGCCTTTGCATTGCAGTGCCGTCATTGCGCAATTCAATTCCCTCCTTTTTCTTGAATTCGCTTGCCAAATGCTCCACAAGCGCATTATCCATGTCGGTGCCTCCAAGCTGCGTGTCGCCTGCTGTGCTCTTCACCTCGAAAACGCCCTTCCCGAATTCCATCACAGTTACATCGAGGGTTCCGCCACCCAAATCGAAAACGAGGATTGTTTGCTCCTTCTCGGCCTTATCCAATCCGTAAGCCAGCGATGCCGCTGTGGGCTCGTTGATTATCCTAACTACCTCGATCCCTGCAATTTCCCCCGCGTCCTTGGTTGCCTGCCTTTGATTGTCGTTGAAATATGCCGGTACCGTGATTACCGCCTTCCTTACTGGTTCGCCCAGGAACGTTTCCGCATCCTTCTTGATCTTCTGCAGGAGGAACGCGGAGATCTGCTGTGGCGTGTATGCCTTCCCAAATATCTGGTAAACATGGTCCGTCCCCATTTTCCTTTTTGCCGCATAGACCGTTCCGTCGGGGTTCGTGATTGCCTGCCTCCTTGCCGGTTCGCCAACAAGTATGCCCCCGTCCTTGGAGAATGCAACAAATGATGGGAATGCCTTGCCTGCGGCCGTAGTGCCCTCGGCAGATGGTATGATTTCAGGCCGTCCGGCCTGCATCGCCGCAGCCGCGCTGTTGCTTGTCCCCAGATCGATTCCAATTATTTTTTCCTTTGACATGTTGCCTCACCTTCGAAACAAAATTATATCGTAATTATCCTTTGCGATTCATTTTTTTTCTTCATCTTTCTTATCGGGTTTCCCGAACACCTTCACCTTCGCATACCTTAGCACCTTGCCATTGAGCAAATACCCCCTCTGGAGCACCATTGCAATTTTACCCCCTAGCTTTCCGTCCTCGTTTTTTTCCTGCTCTATTGCTTCATGCAGTTCCGGGTCGAATGCGGAATTCTCCACAATCTGGATGTCCTTCAGCCCGTTTTCCTTCAGCAATGCGAGCAGGTTCGATTGAATCAGCTTGATCCCGTTTTTTTCATCGCCATCCTTCATTTTCTGCAGTGCGGCCTCGAATTCATCCAATATCCGCAGCAGATCCGATATGATGGATTCGTTTGCATACAGCATGGTTTCAATTTTCTCCTTTGCGCCCCTCTTCTTGAGGTTCTCGCAGTCCGCCTGCAGGTACTTGAGGCGCGTGAGCAGCTCGTCGCAGTTCTTTTTTGATTCCAAATACGATTTGTGGAAATCCTCGCGTTCTTCCATGTTTTCCGCATTTTTTTCGATTTGATCCTCCGGCATGGCCTCCTCCTCCTTAATATTTTTCAAATGCAATCCTGTTCAATACCTTTCAATTCCTAGCTCCTCATCTATCTCCGCAGCCATCCTTTTAACCATCTTGAACATCCTGCGCATGTCGTCCTCCATCTCGTCAATGGTTTCCTCCAGGTTCTGCCCCCGGAGTTCATATTCCCTCCCTCTCCTCACAATGAGCCCGCTTTCCATCAGCTTGTTCAGATGGTAAACCGTGCCTCCACGGGTAAGCTGCATTTTCTTGCTGATGATGATGCTGCGCACCCCGCCCTCCTTTCCCCTGCCTTCCTTTTGCAATATTTCCTTGAAGATGTCCCTTGCGACGCTCTGATCATCCGTAGGTATCGCAAGCGCCCTGCAGAACGCATCAAGCTCGCCTTGCAAATTGCGCTTCGCAGGCCGTTCAATCCGCTTCAGTGTAATTTGCCGCGTATCCATGACGATCAGTAAACAATTGATTCGAAAGATTTAAATAATGATTGGTTAAATTAAGCGAAAGGCTATTTTTGTTAAGTATATTGCTGTGCAATCAATAATAGCCGGATATGGTGCAGGTGCCTGTTTTTTAGCTGCCTTATTCCGCATCGCTTCAAACCTGCCTTATCGCTTCCTCCGTCTCTCCTTCGGCAAGCAGCTCGAACAGCTCCTGCGGGTTGCGGATCCCGAGGTTCTTATGCCTGATTTTTTCCTTAAGGATTTCGATTCCCAGCTCTCGCGCGCCCTTCCCTTCCTTTCTTAGTTTGCGGATCGTCTCGATCTTCTCCTTCAACGCCTCGTTCCCGAAATCCTTGTCGACAAATACGAGCGAATTCTCGGAATATTTCCGGATGATTTTATCGAGGTTCAGCGATGCAACCGCGCCGCCCTTCACGCTTCCGGATATCTTGATTTTGATGAGCGGTTTTTTGAGGTGCGCCTCCTTCATGATGGACCTCAATTCCTTCTCAAGCGCTTCCTCAATTGCATTTGCATCCGCATCCCTGACCTCTATTTCCCGGAAGAAAAAAGGCCTGCCCTGTATTTTTACGAACTCCGCCTTCTGCGTTTCAGTATCGAACAAATAAAACCCCTTCCCCTTCTCCTCGTTCCTTTTCATCTGCGTTACAACCGTGCTTCCTGCAACCAGCAGCCTTCTCCCGTTGATTTTCAGGTCGTGGTTCCAATGGATGTGGCCGTTGATGTACAAATCAAAGCCAGCAGGAAGCTCGTCCATCGATACATCCTCATCCCTTTCAACTGGGAGCAGCTCCTGCAGGTTCTGGTGGAAAACGAAAATGTTGTAGGCGTTCCTCAGGGGCTTGAAATCCCCCAGTTCAAGCGTGCGCCGGAAATATTCCTCGGGCACGCCGCCTAGTGCCTGCACAACCACCTTCTCGCTCCCCTTCTGCAAGACGATTTTTCGGGTGTGCAGGCTTACGACGAGTCCCGCAGCATCCAGGATGTGGATTGCGTTTGCAAGCCCCTTGCTCCTGCGCTCATGCGTGCCCCAGATCGCAAGCATCGGCATTCCCGCATTTTCCATCCTGGTTTCTTCCTCCCCGGTTATTTCCGCAAGTTTTATTGCGGATGAGCTCCCTTCGCTGGCCTTTTTTATTTCGGATAAAAGCTGTATGCTCTCGTGCAGCGTCTCCTGCTTTGGCACCCTGGCATCGAAAAGGTCGCCTGGCAGGATGATCGCATCCGCGTGCATCTGCAAAGCTTTAAGCAGCGCTTCCCGTGCCTGCGGCGCTGCATCCTCGTTGAACCCGAAATGGCAATCAGAAATTATCGCTAGCTTCATATCGTTCCCTGCCAGTACTTTACTTGTGATACTATTTTAAATCTGGTTTGCCTCATGAGATGGATCGATATGGCCGAATGGTATGTGTATGCGATTGTAACGATGATGTTCTTCTCATTCGCAAACGTCGCGCTAAAGCAGCTCCTCACTGACGATTTCATGTCCCTGGTCCAGCGCGAATTCAATAGGGCAATAGCGCCCACGATAGCGCTTTTCGTGCTGGC
>JAZDKC010000014.1:0-4773 GCA_043803465.1 Microcaldota archaeon | reverse complement strand
AATGCGGAGTGGCAACTATTACCATGCGGGCACCGTCCACATCCGTTTCTCCAATGCGGTTTTGAAAAATTACCCGGGTGAAAATCCCCGCATCTGGCTTGAAACCACAAACAGCGACAGTGCGCACCGCGTCGTCCTCGGAATAGGGTACCCGGGTTACACTTTTGAAAACGTGGTGGCGCAGGGAATCGAAGTGGAGGGCGGATATTCCTATGCGCTTAAGGTCTATGAAAATTCGAAAAATGTCGTGATAAGGGACAGCAAGCTCCATGGTTCCGGCTACGATGTCGTTAAGGTAGTCGGCTGCATCGCAACCCAGCATCTCGAGCATGAAAATTACCTGTGCAACCAAAATCCGCTTTTTGAAAATAACGAAATATACGATTCGGGCATGAATTCCGTCCTTGGGGACGAGGGCATCGATGCAAATGCCATTTTCGGCCTGACGGTGCGCGGGAATTATTTCCACGACATTCAGGGCTCGGCGGTATATTGCAAAGGTTATTGCAAGAACACCTTGTATGAGGAAAATTTTCTGTACAACACCGGCACGGGCGGCCTGGACCCTGGCAACACTGCGGACAGCTGGGGGGGCCTTTGGCTTGGCGAATGCATGAGTGAGGGCTACATTCCCGAACCGCCCTACAATTACGAAGCGGAAGACGGAACCGCACGTAATAACATTGTTGTAAATACGGTCGGTGACGCGTTCCGATTCATGGCATGCAACAACTGCGCAGTCTATAAGAACACCGTTTACAACGAGGGCCGGCAACAGTTTACCTATGGTTATGTGACCACCTACGCGGGTTCGCTGTCCGCTTTCAGGGGCTGTTCCAATGGCTACCGGATCGATGATGTCCGCGAGCGCAGCTCCCAAAATTATTTTGAAAACAACATCGTTGTTGATAACTTGTTGCAGGGCTATTCTACCAAACTGCCCATAGTGGCAATCAACGCGCCCTTCTACAGCGGATTGAACTCCGATCATATGCGGATGAGGGACAACATTTACTACCGAAGGGATGGCGATTACTATTTCAGGAACGGGAATACGGGCCAGACTGCGACTTACAGCACGACATTAGCCGACTGGCAGGCGAAAAGCGGGATGGACCAGAATTCAAAAGTGTCCTCATCGCCGGCAACGCTCTTGAGAATCATGCAGAATCCCGCGCTCCCGAAAAACAACCCGAAAAGCTATCTTCCTGCTGCGGGCTCGGAGGCATTCGTCCTCGGCGCCGGCGCTTACATTGATTTAAGCAAATATCCCTGGACAAAATGGTTCCCCGACAATTGCGCAGAAGGTTCAAGTGAAACATGCCCCACCCAATGGGGCTGCGCAGGCACAAGGACTTGCACAAACGGAAACTGGACCGCCTGCGTGCCTAATCCCGGCTGCCCTGTTGCCTGTGCTGATTCAGATGGTGATGGTTACGGGACTGGGGATACTAGCGGCTGCAAGTACCCTGGAGCTGTTGACTGCAACCCCAATGATGCTTCCGTGAATCCGGGTGCAATTGAAATCTGTGCGAATGGAAAGGATGATGACTGCTCGGGCGGTGACAAAGCGTGCGCTGCGTGCACGATCCAAGCCGGGGTATATGCAAAAATCCACCCGGATGGTTGCCTTTGCGAGTCAACACCGAGGTATTCGGGTTACTGCTGCGCGGACGGCTACCAATCCTTCATGCCCTGCGGGTACCAAGAATGCAAGGATAATTCGCCATGCACAACCAAAGACAATTGCCCCGGCACCTGCACGGCGCAAGGAACGGAATGCATTGACTCCCCGACTGATTCGTGCCCATCAGCAATACTTCAGCAATCCTTAGGCGGCTACTTTGGGGTCAAGGATTCCATAATCGACAGTTATTACCCCGATAAAACCCAGGGCGCCCAAGGCACAACCAGCATTATTACGGATTCCTCATATAGCTTGGTTGATGGTCAATGGATCAAAATTGGCGATACTAGGTACGCAAAAACCATTATGCAATTCGACCTCTCCGGCATCCCCCAAGGGGCGCAAATAAGGGATTGCCTTTTGCAGTTTTATATCAGTACCGAAGCTAGCGCCTGCTGGTCTGATTGCGCAGGCGAGAGGGCAAAATATTTCAATGTGTCGATTAAGAAGTTGTTGCGGCCGTGGGCTGAAGCCGAGGCAACTTGGCGCAGGGCAAATGCGGCAACGCTTTGGGCTGTTGCTGGCGCAAATGGCGATGGAACCGACCGTGATCCGCTCCAGATTTTGGATTACAATCCGTTCAGGAATTCAAAATTAAACGTATTGGCGGCGCCTCTCATCAAAACCCCCTCATCCTGGGTTACTTTCGATTTATCCGATGGGACGAATATTTGCCAGGACTGGCTCGACGGAAGGGTTGCAAATAATGGGCTGCTATTCGAATTCTTCATGCTAAACCAATACAACGATCCTGATGCGGGCGTGCTTTCCTTCCACTCAAAAGAGACCGCTCTTGGCCAGCAATTCAGGCCGCGGCTGGTTATAAATTTTGCAGGAGCAGTAAGCCCTACTCCAACTCCCTCGCCCACTCCGACTCCTTCCCCCACCCCTTCGGTTTCCCCCAGCCCCTCAATTCAAACTTCGCCCTCTCCCTCCGCATCAGCGGAACCCTCGCCTTCAGCTGCCCCCTCAGTAGCCGCATCTCCCTCAATTGAACCCTGCACAACAGACGGCGAAAACCGCTCCTGCACAACCGGTTCCTGCGAAGGCAACCAAACCTGCATCATGGGAGGCACTAGCGGCGCATGGGGCGCTTGCGTGCAATTCAATTTGTGCTGCGGAGTTGTGTGCAACGATAACAACGGCTGCACTTCAGATTCATGCTCAGCAGGCAACTGCGCTTACACTGCAATTCCAAATTGCGGCGGAGGCGGCAATTCAGGAGGCGGCGGAGGCTATTCCAGCGGAGGCAGCGGAGGCGCTGCGCCAGTTCCAAGCTCCAAGCCCTCCCCGACTCCTAAGCCCAGCATTGCAATTCAACAGGAATTCACGAAAAGCGCAATCGAGATCGAAGACCAGCTCCCGGACATCGATTTCGACCAGGCGAGCCAGAGCGACATCCAGAAATTGCTGAATGAAGCGAAAGAGCTGCAGAAGCAGGGGAAGACCGAGCAGGCACTGGTTGTGCTTAAGAATGCCCGGGCCAAACTCAACGACACGATCGCAAAGAGCAGGGAGCGGAAAGCCGATTTCACATGGCAGGTCGCATTGATTCTGCTTGTGATAGTGGCTGCTGTGGCAATCTATTACGTGAAAAAATTGCGGCATCCCTGAAGGCATCCGTAATTTTTTCGCAGGAGCGCACGTAAATTATTTTCAGCACGCTCGATCCGAGCCTGGCGGCAGATTTATATCTGCACTTATTATTATTATTATTCCGGACTTAAACGAGGTGTTTCCATGGCTGCATTCCCGAATCCTTCCCGCATGGCTATGCTTTCCTGCCTTGCGCTTATGAGTATTTTATTCGTCGGCAGCATCGCCTTCAACCCCGCCACGCCGCCTTCCGGCACCGTCACCAACAACCCGAAACTCACCGTGGATGTTGCACTCGGCCTCACCTCAGTTGCAGGAAAGTATCCGGTCCTTTTGAACAATTACGGCAAATACGAAGTAGGGCAGATGATCGCAGATCTAGGCTACCCGAACATAATTAAGCCCCTCGTCAAGAATGTAACATTCAGGAAAAACATTATCGCCGATTCCGAGAAGCCGGGCACCGCAAGGCCGATAATGCGCATATATGGCGACGTCTGGACAACTGGAAACGATGTGACTCGGTACGAATTGCACTCGGCAGACAATGTTTATTATCGGAAGAACAATGATTATTATTTCTTTGACGGCGATTCCTCGATTACCTACACTAGTACTGCAGACCTCAACGTCTGGAAGAACAACGTGGGCGAAACAGGCTCCATAATCCCTTCAAGCCCCTCGACGCTCCTGAACATAATGCAAAATCCCTCTCTTCCAAAAGACGACCCCAAGAGCTATCTGAGAACCTCCAGTTCAGAGGCGAATGCGCTCCAAGCAGGCGCCAGCATCGATTTCACGCAAACTCCCTGGACGCGCTGGTTCCCCGAAGCCTGCTCAACAAACGGCGCAACCCGTTCCTGCACAATCACCGAATACTCCCAGACGCATAGCGGCCTGCAAACCTGCACTGCAAGCAAATGGTCCGAGTGCATCGCAACCGACTACACCGAAGAGCAGATCTGCGCCGGCGCAGCAATGGACGGCAACCACTGCTTCTTCATCGATCCCGTTTATGGCAACGATGCAACTGGAACCGGCAGGATGGCCGCGCCGTGGAAATCGCTAAGCACGGTTTTCCGGATCAGTGATGATTACCCGAGTAAAGTGAACCTGAACTCGGGTTCCGGCAAGAAGACCGTAGTGCTAAGGGGAGGCACCTTCAATGTTTGCCAAACCGGTGCGACTTCAATCTGCATAAATATCGATGGGACCTCCAATTTGATCGTCAGGAATTATCCCAACGAGCACCCAAAAATTGTCGCACCCACAAACGTCAATTTTGCGTACCCCAATGTTCTAATCAAAGTCGGGTCCTGGACGGGAACTGCGTCGAATAACATAATTTTCGACGGGCTTGATTTGCAGGGAGGCAGCTCGTATGTTTTCAAATTCAGCGATTATGTAAGCTATGTGACTCTCAGGAACTGCAAGGTCCACGATTCCGGGATAGATGTTATTGCAAGCAAGGGCAGGAGCTGGGATGTGGG
>JAZDKC010000013.1:0-9940 GCA_043803465.1 Microcaldota archaeon | reverse complement strand
TCCAGTTCCAAAAGCAGTAAATGGATTATGCGGCAGCCCGGGCAAAGTCGTTGGGAAAGTAAAAGTGGTGCGTGCAATGGGCCTGGAGGAAATGGAGGCGGATTTTGCAAAATTTGAGGAGGGAGGCATTCTCGTGACCCCTCAAACACAACCCAATATGGTTATATTAATGAAAAAAGCCGGAGGTATAGTGACGGATGAGGGAGGAATAACCTGCCATGCGGCGGTCGTTTCCAGGGAATTGGGCGTTCCTTGCATAGTTGGTACGCATAAGGCAACCAAAACTTTCAAAAATGGTGATTTTGTCGAGTTAGATGCTACCAAGGGCGTAGCAAGATTGATTAAGCGCAAGACTAAATGAGTTGAAGAATATGGGTCCTCTTTTTCATTTTACCACAAATTTCGTAATGGTTTGGATTGTTTCCCAATATCTTGGGCTTGAATTTGCAGGGGCGATTTTTGTTCTTGCAATGGTCGGCGGCTTATTCCCCGATTTCACCCATCATAAATGGGAGTTCATCATTGCCGCATCGGCATCGTTCTTTGCCGCGTACATGTTTGCATTCAACAGTTCGGGGGATGCGCAGAATGCATT
Organism: Microcaldota archaeon; assembly: GCA_043803465.1. Taxonomy (GTDB): domain Archaea; phylum Micrarchaeota; class Micrarchaeia; order Norongarragalinales; family SBBD01; genus JACRGC01. The sequence continues at coordinate 9,345 of JAZDKC010000013.1, read as the reverse complement.
TATCCTGGGTGCCGGGGCGATTGCCGTACTCGTAATAATAAGGCTGAACTCGAAGAGCGTCGGCCAGGTTTATCCTGGAATTACCGCTAGCCAGCGCACTCCTGAAATGCTCAAGGATGCAAAACTGACGTACAGCCTGGCGTATTACGTCGCGTTCGGGCTCGCGGCATTCGTGTTTACGAATTCCTGGGAGGTCGGAATCATTGCATTCCTGTGCTATGGCCTTCACGGGCTGATAGACAACCTGACTTATGGGACCTGGTTCGGCTTGAAGTACATGGCACCTTACGCGCACATCTGAAACTAGGTTTCTCAGTTCTTTACAAATAGGGCATCGCAGCTCTTCTTGTACATCTCCTGATCTATGCGGCTGCAGAACGCCTGATTCTTGGTCTGGTTGGCCATGAAAGTTAAGCAGTAGTACTGGCTCTCGATTTGCCAGGTGATGTTCAGGCAGAGGTAAGCGTCGTTGCGCTGCGAGGCAAGGTCGGTGTAGCATAGGCCCTTCCGGCCGTTGTCCTCGATTTCATCGCAAACTGAAATGTAATTCGTTGAATTCGCAATTTCGCGGCGGCAGTTGTCCCGTTCCGCTGCGCCCAAAACCTCGGTGCAGAGGGACGAGTCCGAAAATCTCCGCGCGATTTCCAGGAAGCATTCATTATGCTTTGCTTCCAATCCGATTGATTTGCACCTTTCCGCCTCCTGCTGCGAGTTCGAGAATTTCGAAAGGCACTCATTGCGGGCTGCCAAATCGGGGATCTTGTAGCATATGAACTGGTCGCGTTTCGCATCCGCAACCGAGGAATAGCAGACGTATTTGTCCTTCTCGAATTTAATCCTGTCACAAATGTCGTAGATGCGCTTGATTGTCGCAATTTCCATATAGCAATTGGTCTGGAGGACGGCAGTGCTTAATTTTGCACAATATGACTCCAGGCGTTCGTCCTTCGCTTTTTGCAGCAGGCACTCGTCGTCATTCGCATTTTCAGGCAGAGTGCAATCAATGAAACCAGGTTGCATCGATTTGGATGCGATTGCAGATGGCGAAGAAGAGGGCGTTGCGGTCGCAGCGGGCCTGTTTTGAATGCAGCCAAGAATTAGCAGGGAAAAAAGGAGGATGGAGAAAAGGAGGGTTTTTTTCATACCGGTGTTAGGCGGGGGGAGTTCAAAAGCCTTGCGCATGAGCGAGCCCGTCCTGCGCCAAATTAGCCTTTCGGAGTTTGCGCCCATGCAACTGATTTTTTAATCTATTTGCAGCTAAAAAAGGGTGTATGTCGCGGGTTATCGATTTCTTCCTCCCTAAGGAGGAGAAGTTCTACGAGCTGCTCTGCGAGCAGACGCACACCTCCATGCTGGCTGCGAAGGCGCTGCAAGAGCTGGTGCACAAATACAACAAGATGCCTGCGGATGAGCGCTTAAGGCGCATAAATGCAATTCGGGAGCTCGAGCACCGGGGGGACCGGGAGACGCATATCATAATCGACAAGCTCCATACGACATTCATCACACCCATCGACAGGGAGGACATCCACGAGCTTGCAGTTTTGCTGGACGACCAGATAGACTATATCGACAATGTGGGGAAGAAGCTGTATGCATTCAATGTGCGCAAGCTGCCGGAAGTGTTCGTGAGGCAGGTGGATATTGCGGTGAAGTCGGTTTTGGAGGTGCAGAAGGCCGTGAAGCAGCTAAAGCACCCGAACAACGTGAAGGAAATATTGGTTACAATCCACGATTTGGAGGATGATGCTGACAAGGTATTTGCCGAGGGAATCCGGGCGCTGTTTCAGGATGGCGCTGTTCCGCTCGAAGTGATCAAGCTCAAGGATATTTATGAGACCGCCGAGGCCATTCCCGACAACTGCCAGGCCGTGGCAGTGCTGATAGAGGCAATCGTGGTAAAAAATGCTTGATCCCGCCATAATCGAAAAAATTGCACCCCAATTGTGGTAAAAAATGCTTGATCCCTTTACACTAGTAGTAATCGGCATCCTGCTCGCGCTGGCGTTCGATTTCGGGAACGGCATGCACGATGCATCGAATGCGATTTCGACCGTCGTGGTAACAGGCGTATTGACCTTGCGGCAGGCAGTTGCCATGTCCGCGTTCTTCAATTTTGTTGCCGCATTCGTTTTTACAACCGCTGTTGCGCATACGATCGGAAGCGGCTTGGTCACACCCACAATGGTAACCCCGATAATGGTGCTTGCCGCACTTATAGGCGCGATCTTCTGGGTGTACTGGACGTCGTTCGTGGGGCTCCCGATTTCCTCGAGCCATTCGCTGATAGGCGGGCTGCTGGGAGCGGGGATTGTGGGCGCAGGAATCGGCGCAATCCATGTCAACAATCTCCTGGTTGTGCTCTCGTTCATTTTCGTTGCGCCCATTCTGGGAATGGTTGGCGCGGTTATTTTCTCGGCAATTACCCTGTGGCTCGTAAAGGGCGCGACACCCGCCCATGTGAACGAGTACTTCCGCAAATTGCAACTGATATCCGCCTCGGTTTACAGCCTGGGGCATGGCACGAATGATGCGCAGAAAACCATGGGGATAATATCAATTTTATTGTTCAGCGGCGGAATGCTGGGGGATGATTTCTACATTCCGTTCTGGGTGGTAATTTTATCACATTTAACTATCGCAGTAGGAACATTGACCGGGGGAAGCACGATCATCAAAACCATGGGCATGAAAATAACGAAACTCCGGCCGATTCATGGATTCTGCGCTGAAACATCCGGTGCGGCGGTCATTATCGGGGCAACGCTTTTTGGGATTCCAGTCAGCACCACGCATGTGATTGCGGGTTCAATAGGCGGCGTAGGAATGACAAGGCGCACTTCCGCAGTGCATTGGGGGATGGCGCGCCAGATAATTTTCGCATGGCTTTTCACGATTCCAGTGACCGCGATCACAGGAGCAGGCGCATACCTGGTGTTAAAAGCCCTAATTGGCTAAACTGAAAAATTTGCGGTTCATCCCCGCATAATCCAATAAGCCCATTCTGGCCCGGGGGTCAACCATTAAATATCATTCCGGATTAGTAAATGGGAGAAAAATGGACTTCGTGACGCAAGCATTGAAGGATAACCTGCAGGGGCTCCCGGATAATTACATTGTCCTATTGCTTAGCAGCTCCAACACTTACCTTGAGACGAACATCCAATTGCTAAGGGGCCTGATTGAAGGGGGGCACGTGATCATCTACGTCACAATGATCCGGCCCGCGGCAGTGCTGAGCAAATTATTCGATGAGAACAAGATTGACAAGGATAAGGTTTACGTCGTCGACTGCGTTACCACTTTGACGCAGCAATACACCAAGCACACTTCGCATGAGGTGTACGTGCAGCCCAACAACCTCTCCGCAATTGCAATGGCGGTGAATGAAATGGCGCTTAGCCTGGAGGGGAGGAAGGTGGTGATTTTCGATTCGCCCACAACGCTGATGGTGTATAACAGCCTCAACGAAATCATGAAGTTCGCATTATTCCTGACAAGCAAGATCCGGCTTGAGAATTTGCGGGGAATATTGCTTTCCGTGGAGGAGGATAGCGGCTCGGACATCCTGAACGGCTTGAAGCATGTGAGCGATAAAGTGATCAATCTTAACAAATGAGGGATCTATATGGCATCGGCATTGGTTTTGGCGCTTGAGGCCCTGTTTTTCATAATAACGCTCTTTGGCAGCGCCGTTGCGATATATGAGTTGAGGAGGGCGCGCAAGATGCTAAGCGACAATTCCCTGAAGGGGGTAATTACCTGGATGATTTACTCCAGTTTCATACTTTCGGCGATCGCATTCGCAGCAGCGGCAAACTTCATCGTTTCATTGCAGCCGGACCTGGCGGAATGGCTGATTGGCGAAAAAGCGGTCACGTTCCTCTTCGGGCTCATATGGCTTTCGATTGCATGCAACATCGTGATCGCGATGAAGATGAAGGAGGTCGGGGCGATGTTTGGCTTCAAGGAAACCGGGGAGAAGGAGCTCAAAATCGTGAACCTATTCACCCCAAAAAAGAAATGAGCGGTGTTTGAACTAAATTTTTCCTCAAAGGCCGCATAAAAAGCTTATAAACAGGGGAAGAGTAACCCCATTGGAGCCGGATGAATAAAAACGTGCGCGCGCAGGCTGCAATGGAATACATGATAATGCTAGGCTTCGCCATCGCGATAATATTGCCCCTATGGCTGTACGTGAATTCTTCTGTAGGCGAGACGAAGCAGGGGCTCGACGTGACGTACGCACGGGTTGCGGTCAACAAGATCAAGGATGCTGCAGACTCTGTTTACGTGCAAGGCCCGCCCGCAATGGCATACCTGGAAATAGATATGCCCGACAACGTGTATTCCACCTCGGTCAGTGGAAGGGAGGTGATGATCAAGCTCAATACCCGGGGCGGGGTTAGCGAGATCTATGCGGTCAGCATTGCAACTATGCAGGGCAGCCTGCCTACGAGGGCAGGGCGAGTGAGGGTGCGTGTGAAGGCGGAAACGAATTTTGTGAACATTACGGAGTAGGGAATAAAAATGTCTCAACCATTATGCACGAGAGGCAGAAAGGCGCAGTCGGGCATCGAGCTTGCGACGTTCTTTGCATTCCTGATGATGATTTTGATTATTTTGACGTTTGAGGCCGCAAACCGGACCGGCCAGGTGCAGCGGAACCGCGATTATTTGGAGGCGGAAAAGGTCGGCGGGATCGCTGCGGAACAGATCAACATCGCGTTCTCTGTAGGGGACGGCTATGTTGCCAAATTTTACCTCCCATACGGGCTTACAGGCAGCAATTACTCGCTCAGCATCAGCACTGAGGAGCAGAGGCTTGAAATAACATATGGCCAAAATTACTCGAGAAGCTTCCCGCTGCTTACTGCGAATGTGACGAGAGTTCCGAAGCAGGGAGAAAACGAGATTTCGAATTTAAAGGGTGAAATAATACTTGCGTAAGGGTTTGTTTTCAACGGACTTCCTGATTGCAATAACCATATTCATAGTGATACTGCTGCTTCTGAGCCCGATGTGGGATTCACTCAACCGACAGGTGTTCGGGAGGGAAGTGACGAGGAGCATGCAAACTGCAGCGATTGGTGCCGGAGATATATTGCTGCGCACAAGGGGCTCGCCGGAAACATGGAATACGACCAATGTGAAGAGCATCGGCCTCGCTGAAAACCTGAGGATGCTCAACATAACCAAATGCAAGTATTTCTTCCAATTGCTTTCATCCAATTATTCGGACGTGAAATTCATGCTCGGAGCCGGCGCATACCAGCTCGCAGCTGAGATAACGAACAAGACGGGCGAAATGATAACTTACGGCGGGGTCAACTTCACCTATAGCACGATTACGGACAATATGACGGAGGCCGCGAATTCACAGAGGATCGCAATCCTGAAATACAACGAGACGTACAGCGAATTCGTGAATCTAAGGATTGTCGTTTGGAGATAAAATAAGAATAGATATAAATGTAAAAGGCTTGGAAGGAATATAGTGCTTGGTTATGAAAATCGAAAATGGGGCAACAAAAAAAGGGCGCAGGAGGGGGATCGCGTTCACATTGGACGCGATTATCGCGTTGCTCATAGTTTTTTCGGCAATTCCGATAATACTGCTTTTAACAACTGCAACCAACGAGCATCAGACTGCAATGTCGATGCTGCACCTGCAGGCCGAGGATGCGATTGACACACTCTCAAAAATGCAGGTGGGGCAGGTGAGGAATGAGCCGGTGATGCAGGATCTGTTCAATAGGGGCGTGCTGACCGATGAGGATCTGAACGAGACGGTCCTGGATATATTGGGGGGCTTGTGGGCAACGCAGGAATCAGACGAATTGGCGGATGCGGCAAACATAACAAAAGAGCTGCTTGGGCCTTTGCTGCCTGCAGATTTCAAATGGAGCTTTTCAATCGAGGGCGACCTGGTCTATAACTCCACCATGTTGGAAGACGCGTATTCGGTTTCCGTAAGCAGGAAGGCGGCTTCGGGTTTTGCGAGAAACAAGAGTTCCTCGGGCTATGTTGCAAGGGCGTTCTTGGAGAACATCATCGGAAAGGAGGATTCGTCCTATTTCTATTTTGGCGGCTATGTGGGCAACGGCGAAATCATTGCGACGATCAGGGATGTGCCGGTCAATTCCACTTTTGCCCGCATGTACATCGAACTTAACGCTGGTTCGAACTTCACACTTTACATCAACGGCATCCAGTGCCAAACTATGGAAGTGAATACCGGGGGTTTCGAGGCGAACAACTGGACCATCACAAATGTGGCATGCCTGGACGACCTGGTTGCGGGAGGGGCGAATAACATCACTTTCGATTTCGACGGCACCAACCTCTCAAAGAAATACATCGGCGGCGGTTTTGTCCGGGTCGTATATTCGACCGACCAATTCATCACTGAACCCATGCCCAAATATTACTTCCCCGGCACAGATGGCGCGATAAATATTTACGATTCATTCTATGTGATAGGCGCTATAACCAACATGAGCGCAAGGCTGCATTATAAAACCGAATTGCAGACTTTCATGGCGATCGGGAATGCGACAGTCTATGAGAACTATGCGAACGAATCGTATACGGATTACGACATCATTCTCGATGATGCGTTCATAAGCAATGCGCTTGCAGCGGCCGGCCTGAATTATTCGGACCTCAGCAGCAGGACGGTGCCGCTGAGGTTCGGGCACAGGGAATCGAATTTCACGAACGGGACCGGCCTTGTTGACACGGTGCTCGCAACAACCGAATCCGGGACCATGCTGTATTGCGATATCATCAACGGCACCAATTTCGCGGTTTGCGGCGGGGGAGGGAATATCACGAGGCTGGCTGCAGCGAGGGATTCTGACAAGGCATTTGCCGACGTGATACTGGGGGCCGGCGGGGGGAACAGGGTCGCCAATATCGCATATCATTCTAATGCCCCGCACGCGTCAAACCTGCAGGAATTGACATCGGACCTGGCGCTGGTAAATGCCGCAATTGACAAAATTACCGGGACTGGCGAATCGAAAAGGTGCTATGCATGCGCTATTGATGAAGCGAGGAGAAGGTTGATTCCGGCAAGTTCGTCAGTGCCGCCAGGCGCATTGCCACCAACTGGCCCGGGCAGCAATTATTCGAAAGTGCGGGCGGTCGTACTGATGGATGACGGGCTGAAGTTCGGCGCGTCGAATGACTATTATTGCGACAACAAGGATGATCTCGTCGGAAACTACATCCAGCCTTGCGGAATGGCCGATGCCAAGAAGCAGGCGATCGACCAGGCATGCGCAATGAACCAGCCGCCCTATTCGGTCGGCGGCAACAACATCACCATATTCACCATCGGATTCGGGCCGGATTCGGACAATTCGATGCTAAGCTCCATTGCAAACTGCACGGGAGGCAAATTCTACAAGAGCAGCAATTATACCGAGCTGATGGAAATCTATGAAGAAATCGCAAACGAAATAAGGAAGACGGTCACGTATGTGCAGCAGAGCGTGATTGTCGAAGGCTCCAATTCCACGATGTATCCGGACTCTTACCTCGACTTTTTGTACCAATCAAGCGTGCCCGTTCCGGGCTACAAGGAAATCTCGGTCAACACGCTGACAAACACGTTCCCGGGCTGCACCGGCACCTTCCAGATTACGGGAACCGCTTATTTGACCGATGCAAAATTAGTGTCATATTCGGGCGACTTCTGGACCTCTAGGGCCGATGTGAACAGCTCATTGACTGGCGGTTACCAGAACGTGTTCAACCTGTCGGAATGGGGAAGCAAATTCATTTCGCTTGGAGACCCGTTCCATAGTTATCTGCCGATAAACCTGCTCAAGGTAAATGAAACGAATGGCGTCTATGAGGAGGTTTCCTCGAATTCCTCGTCAATAAGCCCGTCCTGCTCGACCCATAACCGGGTGATTTATTCCGGAAGGCTGAAGGCTTCGACGTTCTATTCGAGCGTATTTCCGAATATAATCGGAAGGAATGTGACGGTCTATTATGACAGCAATGGCGATGGAATAGCCGACGGATATTCCTATATCGCGGTAGGAGTCAATCTTTCAAATTTCGATCCGAACCCCATTGCAGTGGAGGCGTTGGATCCTACAAATTTTGCATTGGATGCCGCATTCCTCGAGCTGCTCTCGCAGCTGAATTATTACGTGGGGCCGGGGAATTCGGGATGGGCAGGATCGCAAACCAATCCCATTGATTTGATCATAGGGGAGGATATTGGCGTTGCGTCGGATATGCTAAGCCTCGTGCCGATCCCATGGGGCCCGTCCGAGATGTCGATAACGGTTTGGGTGTAGGATGATGGGCATGAACAGAAGGCACAAAGGCATAATTTACTCACTGATAACGCTGATACTGCTGATGCCGCTGCTCTTCTTCCTGGTGTCATATTTGCAGACGTCCGGTTCGCGCGACGAGCTCTCAAACCTTAAAATCCGGGGAATCGAGATATCGAATTTCGCCAATTCGGTCTCGGAGGACGTTCCAAGGATCCTGAAAATAACCGCCAAGCGCGCGCTGATTTCCGCGATCAATGAAATCGACATGAACGGCACCCCGTTGGATGACGCGCAATTCAGGATCGTAGAGCTGATGCTCAATGCGACCTTGAACGGCACCAACTCGACTTTCATGAACGGCTCCTCGCTCGAGGATTGGGCTTCCAGGATGGAGATTTTGGGAACGAAGTATGGCTTCAGCACGAACATCACCTTCCTTTACCTCAACGTATCGCCCTACGACAGCTTCAGTCTCGAATTCCAGATGGTGCTTTTTGTTAATGCGACGGATCCCGATGGCATGGTTTCAATCATGAGAACCTACAATATCAGCTATTTGCACTCCATCGAGGGGCTAGAGGATCCGCTTTACCCGCTGAGCACTAATGGTTTCGTGAAGCGGATCGTAAAGCGTTCGCAGTTCAATGTGGACAATGTTTCCAACTGCGATATTGCAATCGCCAACGAAACGTACATGAGCTCAAATGACGGTGCGAGCTTCTTTGACAGGATGGAGAATAAGACGGTCATACAGCCCAAATACTCTTCCCTGAGCCCGAACACGATCGGGCTCGAGAGCTTCGCGAATGTGCAAAGAATTGCGCAGGTTGGCGTGCCGGTCAAGGTGAACCAGACTGTTGTGGACCACCTGTATTTCAATGGAACCGCAGTAGACGGCTGCACAGTTGTTGGAAGCAGCTACTCATGGTTCAGGCTGGATTTGGCGCATAATGCAACATATAATGTCAGCACGGTATGCTAGGTTTGACCCAAATTATGCTGATTTTGGCACTAATGCACATGGGATATTGGCAGAACCTGCAGA
>JAZDKC010000012.1:0-30341 GCA_043803465.1 Microcaldota archaeon | reverse complement strand
TTTCAAAAATTAGCACTTTATACCGGAAAATGAACGTCGCCGTAAAGGAAAGGCTTACCGAGACCAAACCTAGGAAAACCATACTTATTGCTTGCATGTATGGAGGCTTTAGCAAAGACATGGCAAAATGGGCCCGAGCGTATTTAGAGGAGAAAGGTCTCCAAAAACAACACAAGATAAGCCATGCCGGCTATGATTGGGTTTTGACCCCAACAAACTTTATGGATAGGCGGGAATTACAGAAAGCACGTGAGTCGGCCTCCAAATTCAAATCTGCAGATACCGTAATAGTCCCCGATGACCCGAAATTTTTAGATGGTGTGAGACGTGCTTTAGAAAAAGTTAATCGAAAAAATACACCCATAGTGAAATTAAAGGATCACTCCGACTTGGAGCGGGGAATTGATGAAGCGATTGAATTAAATCATGAAAAACAGGAAAGGGAGTAAAACAGCGTAATAAGGTAATGATCGAATTGCTTCTGCTGAAATTACCTCTTTGATAATATAACGGTCCCTCCAAACCCCCCATTTTTCATTCTTTTGCCCTTCAGCTGCCACTTAGGCACACCCGAGCCACCCCAGAAACCCGGACCATAGTAAAATGATGGAACCATGACCCCGGAAAGGGTTTTTGGGCTGGGAATTGGTTATACTGCGGTGAAACCGGAAAATGTCGTTATATCCAGATATTATGGCAGACTATCCTCCAAAATTATTGTGCATTTATTGCCGACGCATTTCGGATTGTACGCATATTGCTCACACCGGGGACCGGACTCATTGCATTTGGGTATCCGGGCTAATTTGTTTTGGGCGTGCGCGCATCCGCAGCTATCGTAGAATGTTATGCAATCCGCATCATTATCGCATAATAGATCATCTTCAGGTGAAGGGGTGGGAATGAGATTCATTGCTTCTGTGCATTTGATAGAATATTCTTCGGCTTTTTCGTAATTTGAAACCCCGCTGCTTTTTACACCCACAAGGCGCATCCCGACGATTATTGGATTTTCATTGACCAGTTGTATTTTGCCGTATTGACCTGAAAATCCAGCTTCCAGACAATAGGTTGCCGCTTGCTCACCAAAAGCTTTAACAAAGCAGGCCTGCATATTGCCCCTGACCGCCTCTAATTGCTGAATAGTTTGGGGATCCGTTAATTTGGATTGGAGGGAGCCTGTGCAGGCATCAAAATTCCGCTGTTTTTCCATATTTATCCGATTTTTACCCAAATCTATTTGGGAGGAGATCGAAATAGTTGTTCTTTCTGTTTTTTCCTTATATTCAGTTCCATTAAAATAGAACAAGACCAAACTTGCTAGCGCTACCATTATGAGAATACCGATACCAATTTTCCTAGTTTCAACCATTTCCTACACCTTTTCTTCAGTTCATACAAGCAAGAACCATCTATTTCACAAACTCCACGTTCTTCAGGCCTTTGAAAGCATCATTACCGGTCAGGAATTTGATTCCTTTCGATTGGGCCATATAGTAGCCGAGGGCATCAACGAATGAGATATTTTTATTCACGGATTTGCGGAGCTCCAATTTAACCTTGCAGGCTTCAATTAATGCCAATTTGGAGGGGATGAGCGCGTCTTCCATAAGCATTTCCTCAAGCTTTTCCGCTATTCCAGGCTGTCCTTTCGAAAGGAGTTTGAAATATGCTTCCGCTACATTGTAATCCGTTGTGATCACCTCGGAAACCTCGGAATAAATTGAGGCATAGCGGGGGCTTCCGAGTATCAATTCCAGTAGTGCATATGTGTCAAAGAAGTATTTTTTCAGAAGTCATCCTCCTCGCGTAACTCATCCTTTATCTGCTGGGCATTCAAACCGAGATGCTTCCCTATGCCGAAAATCGACATGTAGTCCCTTTTTTGCACGACCTGAAGTTTGATCTCCTGATTCTCCTTCAAATTAAGCTCTTTTGCCTCCTGCGCAGGAATCCTGCCGAAAAAGGAGCCTCCGATTTTCTTGATTTTGAGGTTCACGTACATATGAACACCTTGTTTAATTTTGTGTTATATTTGTTATACGGGGCGTTATATATTAACTTTCCGCTTAACCGTTATCAGTTCATAGATATTTGGACGGCGGTTTACACTTTTCCGCGCATTTTTTCAAGTTTATTCCTGATTGCGATGATTTTCAATTCCTCGGCGTTCATGCCTTCCTTCGGATCTTCAGTTCCGCCGACAAAATGCAATTGGAATCCGCCTCCGTTCATTTGCTCTGATTCATTCATCAGTTTGCGGATTTGCTTGTTCCCAGCCCGATAAGCTCTCATGGCAGAAATCAGGTTTTCCAAATCAGGTTCTTCCCGCACATCATGGCTATGCCCAGCTGTGCTTTTGCGGGTAATCAGGGACCATTTTTCATAATTATGCGAGAGTAAGCCCAATTCTTCCGGCGATAGTTTTTCCGTTACTCTTTGAAAAAGATGATTTTCCTCCATTTTTCTCCTCTTTTTTCAGTTCATTAGAATATGAACCGGGTTTCAGGCGTTGCCGTTCATGACGATTGTGCAAATATTGTTCTGGCATTTGGCGGGTATGTCGCTTGGGCAGGCTAATGCGCATCCGGCGGCCAATGGATCGCTCGGGCAATTCAAATCAACGAAATTGTACTTATTTATCGCGTTCGGGCAGGTGCAGGTTACGCAATCGACCAATTGCTTCACGCAATCACTGTCCTTCTCGCAGTAAAGGGGGCTTTGAATGTACATCTTATCCGGTGCGGTCAAATATGCGGGAGTCGTGTCAATTGGCTGAACCGATGAAGTTTGAATGGATGTCGGTGCCGCCGTGCTTGAAGGCGGATTTTGGGAAGTGCATCCGATGACCATTATTCCGGCCAAAACCGCCAAAACCAAAATCTGTTTCATTTTCTCAACCTTTTTTTTTGAATTTATGGGATGGGGGGGCTTATTTCCCTTTTTTTCCCACATTCCCAGAGGTGAATTTGCCTAGGTAATAGGTCAGGATGACCGCAAGCACGGTGACAAACAGCGCATACAGGAATTTTCCGGTGAGGGCGTCGCCTGTGCTCAGGTACTGCTTGAAAAACGCTTGAATTGCTTCATTCCATGCGAGCGCGGCAACAAGGCCGAGCGCTGAGGAGATCATTATCACCACTTGCTGCCGGATCTGCCTGTTGAGCTGCTTTTGCTCTTCAATTATCCTCTTCAGCCGCTCATGTTCCCTGCCCCCGATTTCTGCAATAAATTGGGAATGTCTTTTTACGGGCATATTTCCACCTTTTCCCTTAAATCCGGTGCATGATCATTGAAATGCCGATGAATATCAGCAGGAGCGGCCAGAACGGGAAAGACATGCCCTTGATCCACCCGAATTGTGATGCCATTTCAAATGCGCCCCAAGCAAGCAGAAATACGCCGAAACACAGCCCGAAGCCGAACCGCTTTCCGCCGCAGAACAAACCATGCTTCCATTCCATCATGTTTTCCTTTTCCTTCATCGCAATCACCTATTTCCTAAATACCAGCTATACAATCTTTATGTCCCACTTTTTAATTGCTTTGCGCACAGCAACATGGAATTTCTTTGGCAAAAAATAGAAGGTATTCTGATCCTGATCAAGGTGGCGGACTGGTTTGCCGCTGTAAACATGTCTGGGCTGGACGAGCCCCTTCGTTATGAAGGCGTCGAGAAGGCTAGGGATCAGTTCATTTGCAGCAAGTTCGTGCGCTTGGGCATTGATCAGCATGTTCCGATAGGAAATCGTCGGGATTTTTGGCTGAATCCCGCGCACGTTGAAAGGTACAGCCAATGGCCGCAGTTCGCCAGCGCGGATTTTTGCGGCTTTTGCGTAACTTTCAACAGCGGGAAGGCCGGTAAAAAATGAATCGCCGTCTGCAAGGCATTGGTGCAAAATCTGCAAAGTCAATGGGAAACGGTAATCCAGGGGGCTATCGGGCCTTATTTTATCCAAATCGGGAAGGGAGGTGTTTTCGCGCCTCATAAAAATGTGTGTGAGGGCGTATTTCTGCGCTTCGGAGAATTGTCCGCGTCCTAGCCATTCTGCAGCTTCCCTGGCGCCCAGGTTTCTCTTTGGCATCCGATCACTGACACTATTTGAGCAGCGGGAATAATATATCTTAGTGGAAGCCAAATTTCTGCGTTCGCAGGCTATATGATGATCGTAAAGCCAGTCTGGTACCACAGGATCTCGAGGAGCGGCCAATAGAGGAACGAAAATGCAATGATGAGCGCAAGCACGATGAAGAGCCTGTGCGTAAGGGCCATTTTTTGGTTTTCCGAATAGAAATACGCGTAGAGGGGGAATAGCGAGGGGAAGGAGGTAATTGCAAGCGAAAAAGCGAGAAGGATGCCGTAAATCGTACTCTTGATGCCGGCGGGATTCTTGGGCTCGAAAAGGAGCTTGCCTAAAAACGCGAGAAACACGTAGGAGAAGAGGATGTAAATCAGGTAGAGGAAACAGGATACGATGACCATTGAGAACAAGGCGCTTTTCCAGTCATAGCGGACTCCGGCAATCTTTGAGCATGTCATGATGACGGCTGTCGATATGGCAGCCATAGCAAGGAAAATCGAGTATTTCAGCAAAACCGAGACTGCTCCGATTAAGTATAGGTCCGGTTTCCAGACGTAAAATATGTTCCGGAAAAAGAAATTATTTGCCCCCAGAATTAGGATCAGGTAGGAAATTACCAGAGTTGATCCGATGAAGCCGCCAAGCGTTTTCCAGCTCAATTTGGAGAAATCATCGTAGCAAGTATGCGGATCCGTGAGCAGCAAAACCCAGATTCCGAGGATTCTCTTGAGATTCATTGCAACAACCCGTTATGCGCTCGAATTTATTATCTCAGGCTTATTTAGGCCTACCTGATCTTCCCGATAACCGTATTATGATGATTAAGAAGGAGGAATTTGAATTTTTGTTCGGGCGGAAGCGAATTCACCAGCTCATCATGGCGGGCTAACAGTGTTTTTATTCGCGGAATTATTTTCGGTGCAAAATCTTCGCCGCGCATCCCCTTTCTTTGTATACCCTCCCAATCCGATTTCAGTTTGGTTGCCGTTTCGTGGTGACTGCCTTCAGTGTTATTATCAAGGATTTTCCCAATTTGGGAATAGCCCAGGCCCACAAGCGAATAAATGCTCTTTTGCCTAGCATAGTCGATTCTTCTGTCCGTTGCAGCCATATAAATCACCAGGAAAATTGAGATTACAGCCTATTTTGGTTTTAGCAGCGCCTTCACCAAATCGCGCTTGCCGGAAGGGATCAGGTAAACCGTGTTTTCATCGTGCCGGGCATTCGGATTCAGGGGAACCAATTTCAAGCCGTTCCCGCCTCCTCCCGAAACCTTGAATGCTGCCAGCAATTTGTGCCGGATCAGCGGGGCAATAATTTTCGGCATCAACGCACGTGCGACAAGTTTGTGTTGCATCTCGCCAAAGAGTATATTGGTATAAAACGGGGCATCGTCCGGGTGTTTTCTTGTTCCCCTGGCGAATTCATCCGCATGTTTCAGCCTTAATGCTCGGTTAAGGACTGCCCGTTCCTCATGCGGTTCCAGTGTGCCTCCTGCTGCGAATCTCGTTAACAGGCCATCTGCCCATTTCTCCATTTTGGCCTTGGCCGCTTCCTCGTGTTTCGGCAGTTCCTCCTCGACTTCTTCCAAATAGGGGTTATCTCCTTGCACGACGAGGGATTTGTGCAAACGGAACAGGGTGGGCGCCTCATCAGGATCGGAACGGATTATCTTTTCCGGCTCCGGGCCTCCGCGGGCATATGCCTCTTTCAGGATAAATAGCTCGCGCCCTTGCAATTTAGGCAGCCGTTCTTTGGGGGGTGCTTTTTTTTCTGCAGGCATTATCTTATCACATCTCTCCTCGTACTCTGCGCCTGATTCCACCATTTTAGTTGATGCTGCTCAGGCAATTTACTGAAATATTGGACGACTTGTGCCAAAAAGGTGGGGAAGGCGGCCACGAATTTTGCCTTGATTTTTTTCTGCACGATATAATTGGGAGAATAGTGGATATCGGCAAGCCCCTGGTATTCTTGCAACTGATCAATTAGACGCCTGCGAATCGCCTGATGGCCCTGATCTGCAGGGACAATATTCAATCCGAGTTCAACTCTTCGATAAATTTCGGAAACTACCTCTCTGGAAATTGCATTGCCTATTTGGAAATAATGGTTATCGGTCAACTCGCCTGCCCGAGGGAAGTTACTGGGAAAAGTGCCCGTTTTTTTCGGAATGAGTATGTCGGTTAATCGCGATACTTCGTGGGGCCTAAGCGAATCAATTTCGGTTTTTTCCGCGGGTTTAGCCATAAATAACACCTGTAGAGAAATGGAAAAAGAGGTATTTAAAGGTCTCGAATGGCATTTGGCTGCCGGAAAAGGCGGATTTTTTCAGCCGGTCGTAAGGCCGAAGAACTCGACGCCCAAATAGAGCAGCGCGGCGACCTTGATCATCCTCGCCACGAGCACCCAGACGAAGAAGCGGTAGAAATTCATCTCGAGCGCGCCCGCGACGATCAGGAGTGGATCGCCGACGAAGGGGATCCAGGGCGCGACAAGCAGCACTGAAAACCCGTATTTGTTGATCATGTTTTCGGCCCTCTTCTCAGACTTTGGGTCGCGCTTCGCAAGCCATGTGTGGATGCCCTTGAAGCCTATGTAGTAGTTCGACACGGAGCCGATCATCGAACCAAGAACGGCAATGAAAAACACATCGAGGGGCCCAAGCACCTTCAAGGAAAGCAGTATCGCGGGCTCGGAAGGAAGCGGGATTATCGATGCGGACAGCACTGTTGCAATGAACAAGTTCACATGCCAAATCGAAAGTCCTAACATTTCGCTACCTTTTTCAAATGGGCTGAAAGGGTTAATTTGGGCGAGTATAAAAAACAGTATTATTGCATCAGGGGCTGCAGCCTCCGGACCATCCCTGCGGCTAGTTCGAGGTTGTGCATGGAAAGCGGCTCGACATTCAGGGAAATCGGCACATCCAGGCCGTTATCCTCACAATAGGAAATTATTTCGGAGAAAATATCCGATGCGATTTGAATTGATATTTCGCCCATTTTTTCAGGTGAGGCCAAAAGCCGAGCCTCTATTTCGGGCGGAACGAGGGCGCCAAGCCATTTGCAGAACTCCAGGTCGTAGGCATCCGCCATAGGCGCAAAGCTGAGGAATAATGAAGATGGCTTAATGTTCAGGCGGCCGCATTCCAAATCGTAATTTTGAAGCACATGCTTTGCGCTTCCGGATTCGAATATTACCTGCGTGGTGAAGAATGAGCAGCCCGCCTGGGTTTTTGAGACCAATCGCGATGCCTCGTTTTGCCTCGAAGGGATGAAAATATTCCCGATATTGATGCGGGGATTTTTTGATGCGATCATATTTGCATCCAAAACAGAAGGCCCCGAATAATCGACATCGCCCCTGCTGCCCCCAACGAAAATAAAATTCGAGATGGAATAGCCAAAAACCGCGGAATCGAGCCATTTTTGGAAATCGTCATTTGATTCCAGTTGGGGGGTCACTTTGTTTACGATTATTTCCCTTTGGGTCCTTTCCTTGAGCAACTTGCCAAAAACGCACACATCCATGTTCCTGTAAAGCGGCTCCCCGAGGCGGTTTTCCTCGATCACTTCGGGCACATTAATGTAATTGACCAATGGAAGATCCGAAAGTGCAGCCTGGATTTTGTCAAGGTTCTTTTGGATAATTGCGGCGGATGCGCGGCGCGGCGGCGGCGTCAATTCGAACATCAATTGCCCTGAATCCAATTCAATCACCATATTCCGCACGCGCAAGCGCAGCGCCCTCCGCCATATTGAGCAGTTTTGCATATGAAACGAACCATTGGCGCGTCCGCAAGCCGCAGTCGGGGTTGATTTGCACTTTCGCGGGGTCTCCAAGCACCTTGGCGGCATAAAGGATGCGATCGCGCACAACCTGCGGCGTCTCGATGAAATCGGAATGTATATCAACAACCCCCAGGCCCACACTTACGTCCATGCCATGCTCCTTGAAGAGCTTCAGTGCCTTGTAGGTGCGCGGATCGACATCGTCGGGCTTGAAATTTATCGGGGAAGCATGGTTTGTGAATTCAATCAGGTAGCTGTCGGCATTGCAATCGGCAAGGGCCGGAAATAATGAGGTGTAATCGCTATAGCACAAATGCACCGACTTCTCGACTTGCGAGGGAATTCCCTTGAACGATTCGTTTGTGGCCTCCACAAACAATTCGGACTCCTGCTCATTCGTCGCTGCTGCTGGCTCGTCGATTTGTATCACTTCCGCGCCGGCATTTGCAAGTTCTTTCACGATCGGGTTGAGCACATTGCGGGCGAAATCGAGCAGCGCATCGCGCCTGCCGCTTTTAAGTGCTTCGAGAGGATTTGCACCTTTTGTCTCATGTTTTTTCCGGTGGTATTCCGCATAAGACCAGTCCATCATGGTGTATGCGCCGGTAAGGCAGGGCTTTACGATCCGCGCCGTATGTTTGGAAACGAACGAATATTCATCCGTGAAGAATTTGATCCCTTCCTTTTTCACCTTAAGCTCGCTTTCGATTATTCCCTTCTTGAAATAATTTGCATCGAAAGAATTCAAGGTGCCTGCAGTAGCAATGCCTTCGGTGTTCCTTGCTAGGAAATCGTACATTTCAGTGCGCGGCTGCTCGCCGTTGAAAACCCTATCTAGCCCGGCCCTCTCGAACATTCGGATCACGTATATTGAGGCGATTTCGATTATCCGCTGCTTCTCATGCAGGGTGCGGGACTTCCCATCCTTGCGCAATATTCCGATTAGCTCGCCAAGCTCTTCAACCCCAAGCCGTTCCCCCCAGAGCTTTGCCGAATCGATCCACGCCTTGTTCACGGGCGCATCCAGTTTCTGCCTCCAAATCGGGCGCTGGATGCTTCCGATTTCCTGCGTCAAGAATATTTTGTTCATTTCAATTCACTTTTTAGGGTAGAGATGGTGCGCAATTTTTCAAGCGCAATGGCATGCGGCACATCGAACAGGCGGTCGTTTGGGCCCACGTAATAATTGCCGGAGAATTGCGCTTTTGCCAGGAACCGATTCACCTGCGCGATGATCTCCTCCTTTTCCTCAACATTCGCTCGCGCCCCATCCACGACTCCAAATAACAAATCCTTCTTCGTTTTGACGTCCTCGGGGCGGGTGTAGATGCAATCGATGCCGATGAAATCGGCTGCTGTCGAATCCATATGGTGGAGGAAATCTTCGGCATTTGCAAGCGGGAAATGGATCCCGAGCTTCAGGCCGCTTTTCTTCAATTCCGCAATCGCATCGGGGTACCATTTGGGGTATTCGAAGGATTTCTTTGAAATATGATACCCGACAGCGGGCTCGAGAAGGAGCACGCATTCATAACCTTGCGTCTTCAGTTCGTGCAAATTCTTGGATATCGCCTTGCAGTAATCCATTGCCAGTTCCGATTTATCTGCATAATGCGAATTTTCGACCATTTCGGAGAACGAATACGGGCCTGCCAAAAGAACCATGCCGTTTGTGATGCGCGGGAGGGCATGCGCCAATTCGCCCCCCTTGCAGTCAATTTTTGCAGTTACGTGGGGCTTCCTGTAAAATGAATTTGTCCGAAACCATCGGGTGACGGGTCCGATCGCATCCTCGCCCATAGTTGGCCGCTTTTCAAAACCCGAGAATGAATGCGCGATCGGGCGGAAAACATCCAGCCAATCAAGCTGGCCGCCGGAAATATAGGCAAAGCCATTTTGCGCATCAATCGCCGCCGCGATATCTTCAGCGGCAAGCCGCTTGAATTCCTCATACGGGCCGTTGCCATCCCGAAAGAGCCTATGCGCATTTGCGGTTTTCTCTGATCTGGATATCTGGCCCGCTATAAGGCCGCCTAGGTATTTTCCCACAATTGATCACCATAAAATAGGAGAATAAAAAATGCCAAAAGAGATTAAAAAACCGTCACTTTCTTGTCGATTATCAGTTTGGTGATGTCGGAAATGTTCTCCAAATTGTAATCGATCAGGTCATGCACGCCCTTCCTTATCCTCTCAAATTCCGCACCATTATTTTCGGTCTTCAACCGCACGTCCGCCATCTTCGGCTGGTCGACAGGATGCCCGATCTGGGAGAGCATGTAAATTTCGCAGTTCTTGACTTCGGGGAATTTCTCGACTATCTGGTTCGCAAAAAAGAAAGATGCGACATTGTATATCTTGCCGATATGGGTGACGGGATTCTTGCCCGCAGCCGCCTCGAGGGACATCGGCCTGAAAGGGGTTATCAAACCGTTCACCCGGTTCCCCCTCCCGACACTTCCCGGATCGCCCGCTTCGGCGGATGTGCCCGTAGCCGTGATGTAGACGCTTTTTGTTTCGTAATTATCCCCGGTGTTCACCTGGATCTCGGTGCTGTTGTCGCCTATCACCCTTCGCGCCTCGTCATGGATTTTTGCTATCGTTTCCTTGTATTCCTCCATTCCCGAGACGTACTTGCTTACAATTGCGCACGCGATTGTGACCTTAATCTTGTCGCCATCCCGAAGGCCCATCACTTTTATATCCTCCCCGCATGCAGGCACCTTGTGCTTGAATTCCTTCGAATTAAGGTGCTTTTCGATCTTGAAGACCTTCTGCTCGATTTTCGAAAATGGCGCATAGCCGCAGCCAAATGACGTGTCGTTGCTGCTCTTCTTCCCCTTCCTGGCAAAAATGTTAACCAGGTCGACCGAGCCCCGGGAGATGCGCGAATCCATTGTGACATCTGTTTCGACGTCAATGAACCGCATGACGTCCTTGATGTAATCCTTTGCGGATTTTATCGCCACATGCGGCACATTTATCTCGAAATCCTGCGTCTTGTATGTTGCGTTGCCCGAGAGCACAATATGAATGGGCGTGATGATGCGCCCATCACCGAATTGCACCTCGGACTCCCCGGCATTGAGGAGCACTTTGTCGGTGTTGTGATGCAGTATGGTGCCGCATTCCTTCATGTATTCCCTGCAAAGCGCGATGCTCACCTCTTCGGCAATCCCATCACATAGGGAATCCGGATGGCCTATGCCCTTGCGCTCCACAATTTCGGTGTTGCCGATATCCTTGGCGGTATTCTCCACATTGATGTTCCTTTTTATCACAATATCACCTGAAATATTCGTATTGGAATCTAGGCCGGATTCTCTTAAAAATAGATGCCATATTCTTCTGGCGAATATTATATTCCAAAAGGAATATTTATAAATCGCATGCGCCTAATCAATGCATGCTGCAAGAGCTCGCACATATTTTGAGGATGCGAAGGAGCCTGGGGGTCACGCAAAAGCAGCTCTCGAAGGCGTCGGGCGTATCACAATCAGCGATTGCAAAAATCGAATCGGGCAAGCTGGATCCGTCCTATTCGAATGCGGTAAAATTGTTCGATGCGCTCGAGTGCATGCAAAAAAAAGGGGAGAAGGTTGCAAAGGATATAATGAACCAAAATGTCATCGTAGCTAAAAAGGACCAGCGGGTTATTGATGCAGTAAAACTCCTGAAGGAAAAAGGCATTTCCCAGTTGCCTGTTTCGGATGCGCATGGCAGGCTTGTTGGAAGCATTTCAGAAAAAAGCGTCATAAATAAGGTGGATGAGGGATCTTTCAATATCGGAAGGGCAAAGGTTTTTGAAATAATGGATGATCCGTTCCCTACTGTAAGCGAAAAAACCCCCGTTTCCGTAATAGCGCACATTTTGAGGGATTCCCTCGCAATCGTAGTGCTTAAATCGAACAGGATTGCCGGAATCATCACAAAATCCGACATGCTCAAGACGGTATAATGAAATAAGTTTCAGGGAGAAGCCGGGGGGGGAAATCCTGATTTTGCATTCAATTCTAATGGAATCATTCTATTTACATGCGGCTCGCGTTGATTTCATAGGCCAAATCAAATGTGAGGAAGCCCAGAAAATGCCAAATATCTATCACTTCGAGATATGCAATCGCGAATATCGCAAGCTTTAATGTGAAACGGTGCAAAAAGAACCATTGCATCAGCCCGCTTGGGATTTTCCCTATGCGGTCATTCCCATATTCGTCAACCAATGCGGCAAATGCGAGCGCTATCGGGAGCGGGGCGATGGAAAGGAAGTCCGCATACATCACCCGGGTAAGGATTGCGCCTCCGATGATCAGTGCGCCCAGCAAAAACGGGAGATTGTCCACCTTGCCGCCAATCACAACGCCAACAAGTATGGCGCTGAAAATAATCGCAGAAGAAATATCCGTGACAATAAGGTAGCCCATGAGCAACGAGGCGATCACCGCCAGCACGCAGGCGACGAATTCATACCTTCCGGTATACCGGTCCTCTAATTTATCGATTTCCGAAAGCAGTCCGCCCAGAATCCCGTATTGGGCGATAAGCAGCAGGCTCATTTCAACCGAAACGATGGACGCAACGGCGATTTAATACCTTATTGATTTCAAGGCATATGCAAAAAAAAAGGCCGGGAAATGGGGGCAACCAATATGGGGGGAATATCGGCGGAATCCGGAGGCCTTTCCCAACAAGGCATATTTCACTCAATGAGCGTGGCAACGCCATAAAGGTGCCAGCGGTTGTTTGCGCGGCGCATTATTGCCAATTTGTCCTTGGGATTCGCGCAGATGGGCTTTTTTAGCTTGAGCAGGAATGATTTTTTCTTGCGCTCCATTATGAAGCCCACGGTGGTATTGGTGCCTATGCTAAGTACAAGGGGCTCATTTATTCCGGGGGATGAATTGAAGCTCTCTATTGCCCGGTTTAACGGCACGATTTCGACTTTTATGTCGGATTTGACTGGCGGCAAGGTGCCCGCCTTGCCAACAATGTTGCCAACAAGGCCATCCGCCTTGCTTAACGAGGGATCCAATGAGGTAGAAATCGCAACTAAACCTCCCGGCCCCGCTTCCTCCAGCCGCTCATTTTCAGCGAATAAGGCATGAATTTTAGTCTCCAATATTTCATAAGTTTCACGTTCCTTTTTCTTCTTCATGATCCCCGGCCGCAATTCAATCTCATCCCCGATTTTGAACCTTCCTTTTGCAATGGAGCCGCCGATGACCGAGCCTATTATCTTTTCGATTTTTGTCCCGGGCTTATTGACATCAAAGCTCCGTGCGACATAAAGGATCGGGTCCGCGTCTAAATTGCGTTTGGGCGTGGGTATTGTTTTCTGGATTGCCTCGATCAATGCGGAAAGCGATTTGGGCGAATGAGCCGCGGTAGGGATGACGGGCGCAGTCTCATATGGCGTGCCTTTCAGGAAATTCCCGATCTCCCGGTAGTTTTCAAGGGCGCGTTCCTTGCTTACGAGATCGACCTTATTTTGGGCAATCACAACATTCCGGATTCCTGCGGCCTCAAGGACGATAAGGTGCTCGGCAGTTTGGGGCTGGGGGCACTTCTCATTTGCCGCAATGACGAAAAGCGCGCCATCCATGATGCTGCTTGCAGCAATGACAGTAGCCATCAAAGTCTCGTGGCCGGGCGAATCAACAAATGAGACCTTCCGGAGAATTTTGGCATCCTCTCCACAATTGTCACATTTTTCTGATGCGGTATAGCCCTCAATTCCTTCGCATTTTTCGCATTTCCGGAATATGACATCGGCATAGCCTAGCTTGATGGTAATTCCCCGCTTGATTTCTTCGGAATGCGTATCGGCCCATTTTTTTGAAAGCGCGGCAACTAGCGTAGTCTTGCCGTGGTCTACATGCCCGACTGTGCCTATATTGACCTCCGCTTGCGCCATGGGATATGCCCGATAATTTCCCTAAAATAGCACCTTTCTTAGAGCGACTTATATTTTAAATACCTCCTTTTCAGAACGGGCGGATTTGCATCGAGAAACCCAGATGCGGGATACCGCCTATCCAAATGGGTGGATTACCCTCGATATTCGAGCTGCGTTTTCAGCAGATTTGTCCGTTTTTGCCATTTTTTCCAGCTCATCGGATGGAAAATTGGATTCGGCCATCGCAATCAGCTCCCCTTTCCCTGTGAAAAGGCCGATTTTGTCATTGGCCCGGATTTTCCCATCCAATTCCAAAATATCCAAAACCTTCGGCTTGATCCCGTGCCGGATTTTCATGGCGGCCTCATCCGAAATGATTATTTTCCTCATTTGAAGCGATTCGACTGGATGGATCGCGCCCCTCAAATAATGCCCATCCCCGAACTCCTTCCACACAAAAAAATAATCTGACAAATTTTGGAGGGTAATCGAGTCTTTTTCTGAAAAATCCCCCGCATGTGTGCGGCGCAATTCCGCCATTTCCGTCCCCACGCCAAGCATCTCCCCGGCATCCGAAACGATCTTCCGTATGTAGGTTCCGGCCTCGCACTTGACAGAAAAAAGCACGTTTTTTCCGCTGATTTCAAGTATTTTCAGCTCGTGTACCCTGCGGGTCCTTAATCGCTTGGCCACTGCGCTTAGCATCGGCGGGCGTTGGTAGATTTGCCCATGAAAATTGGATAACACGGACTTTAGTTTCCCCTCATCGACGGTTATTTCCGTTTTCATTAGGCAAATATAGGTTTTATCCGCAGGGACAATATAGCTTACGACTTTTCTTGACTCCTCCAAAAGGACAACTAGCACACCGGACACATTTTGGTCAAGAGTGCCGGTATGCCCCGTGACACTTAAGCCTAAAATTTTCCGGACAAACGCGGACACCTCGTGGGAGCTGGGGCCTTGCGGCTTGTCGATGATCACAATGCCGAATTTCATCAATTCAGCCATTGAGCGGTCTGAGGGGATAGTCCCAATTTCGCTTTTTTCGCCCCGTAGGTTCAGCATAATCAAAAAATTGAATGAGCATGCATGCTCTTAAGGCAGGGGCTCGAGGTGGGCGATGTTGCATTTCTTTACCTTGCCTTTCGAGTCCTTCACTTCCGCAAAATTCCTGTCGGTTATCTTGACAACCTCCACTTCCTTGCCCGCCTTCCTTCCGGCGATTTTCACGTACTTTTTTCCAACTTCAATTGCAGCCATATGTATCACCATATCGAATATAATCAACATTTAATGCTTTTCAGATTTGCCTCAATTTTTCCAATGATTTTATCTCCATATTTGCTCTTTTGGACATTTTTATACTTATCCTTTTTGGCCTCCGAAATGATTTTCCTGGCAATCTGCAAGGCATTGAATTTTTCCGCATCCAAAATAAGGTCCGCAAAATCGTGCTCGAGGATATCAATGCCATAAAGGCGCAGATATTGCTTACGATCCTCAATATCCCGCCGTTTTGTGCGATCGAAAGCGTCCTCAAATGATTTCGTCTCCCGTTTTGCGATCCTTTTTGCCCTAATTTCGAGAGGCGCATCCAGCCAGACGCGCAGATTCGCATCCGCCAGCCAGATTGCGAGCCTGCTGCCCATAATCGCATCCAACTCCCTTCCATAAAGGCCCAATTGCATCTTATCAAGAAGGAGGTCGTACCCGCGATCCTGCTTTCTTTTCTCAGCCAAGTCCTCAAAATCCATGCCGAGCTCTTCTGCAAGATCGCGGAATGTGAAATTGATTGATTTGAGCCTTAGCGCCTTTGCTACTGCCAAGCATGCGGTAGAATTTCCGCAGCCGGATAAACCAGAGACAGCGATTTTCATACCATCACAAATTAGGAGGGCGGAGGCAACACGAGTAGGGAACCTATGTTCCCTGGAGGTGTTATTTTTTCATCATGTCCAGATATTTCAGATGCACAATTCCGACCTCTTCCCTCGACAAGTTGCCGGATTCCATCCGTATTTTTTCCTTTACCAGGTGGCGGATGCAATTCCCGCAAAGCACGCCGCCGAAAATCCGCTCAGGCCGCTTTTGTGTCTTTGAAAGCTTCGCCATGCCTGAAATTGAGCGGTTAGGAACGCCATGCAGCCTCGTTGCGCAAATAGCGCAGATTGGCTTCGAGTGCCTCTTTGGCTTGTAAATCACGTGCACCTTCCCTCCCGGGGTCTTTATTGACCTTTTTTTCGAGCTTGTGCTTCGTCTCCTTGGAGCAACCATTTTCATCACCATAAACAATTTTTTTTAACGAATATTGACGATTTGAGAAAAGAAATTTTTGACCACAGAACTCATTGTTCCAATTTTCCGCCATATCGCGTAATTTATCGGAATTTCGATATTTTTTTCATTATGGGGTTTTTTTCTTGAGCTTGCCCAATATGCCCTCGATTATCATCCCTGAAAATATCGAGGAGATGATGAAAAATCCACGGGGACCGTAAGTACTTGGATGGAAGATATTTAGACCCATTAGTTCCGTGCCCGTGAGGTGGAGCGCGATTGGCAGTTCTTGGAGGAAGCCAGGGAAGCCGCGCAAAATCAGTTCAATGACAATAAAGAACAGCGGAATCACAAATATCATGTTCTTGAAAGGCAGGAACATCATTTCCTGCATATTTTTCATCACTTGGCCTTCGCGCGCCTTGAGCTCCTCGATCTTCTTGCGGTCATCGCGCTTTACCGCATCGTTCATCTCATTCTGGTAATCCTTCATCTCCTTTTGGATGCGCTCGGTCTTCTGCTTCACGCCGGTTTTCCGGTTTATGAATGAGGTTGCCAGGGAGAACAGCACAGCTGCCAAGAATATAATGCTCCAGTCGGGCAATCCAAAATAGCTCATCGGAATCATCTTGAAATTTTCTTAAGCACCGGGTACATCTCGAAGATCTGCTGCTGCGCAAGATCCTCATAGAACCGGTAGAGGATGCCCACAGTCAGCAATATTCCAGTGCCCGTACCGAGTGCGCCGGTAATATCCGCAAACCATGCCAGCAGGCCCACGAAGATCGAGCCTAGCACCGTGATTATAGGAATGTATTTATCGAGTATTTTTTCAGTTATGCGGGGGTCCTGCCGAAAGCCGGGTATCTGCAAACCGGTGTTGCTAAGTTGCGCGGCAACCTTTTGGGAGCCCATCCCCGTGCTTTCTATCCAGAACCATCCAAAAACAACGCAAAGTATCACTAAAACGATGCCATAAACCAAAATATGGAGCACTTCGACCGGATTCAACAAATATTGAGAAACGTAAGTTGCATACCCGCCGGGCAATAATATTGGCGAGGGCAACGCGCTAGACAGGTATGCGAAACCCCCATCCAATCCGGGCAGCGGCCTGTTGGAACCTTGCACAATTGTGCCATTGATATTCCTGCTTACGTCGAACTGGCCTAAAAGCGGCATGTTCGCCTGCGCCATAAACAGCCCAATCACCTGCACGTTTAGCAGCAGCGCGGATGCAAGGATGACGGGAATATTGCTTACGTAAAGGAATTTGATCGGATAACGCGCGCCAAGGCCCCGGGCGCCGCCATATGCGAGTGGAAGCTCGATTTTCATGCCTTCGGCATACACCACTATCAGGAAAACAATTATTGTGAATATGAGCGGGAATAAGGTCCAGATCGCCGAAACAAAATCGCCCTTGATGAGTGCGAACAATGAAGAGGGCAAAATCCCAATTGGCTCTGTGCGCTGGCCGGCCAATACATCCAAGCCGAACGATCCGAAGCTTCCGACGAATACTGCCTGCGCGACACCGGCTGCGATGAAGAGTGAAACTCCCGAGCCGATCCCGTATTTCTGGCAAACCTCATCAAGGAAGAGCAGGAACACCGAGCCCATGGCAAGCTGCATCATCACCGCAAATTGCATCGGAGTCATGATTCCAAACACCGCATTTGCGGCAAATGCTTGGGCGGTAGTAGCATCAATTGCAACCACTACCGCCTTTGAATAAATGAAGCCCTCCACCAAGCTCAGGATTATTGCGAGGAATTTTTGCAGGCCCTGGAACGTCTTCTTGTTCTCGGGCTTGGAAAGGTCCATATTTATGAGTTTCGCGCCGACCGCCAATTGAAGAAAGATAGATGCAAGCACAATTGGGCCGATGCCGGTGGTGATCAAAGTTCCAGTACGGCTGCCTAAAAGGATTTCAAAACGCTCGAACCCCTGGATCACCGCACGGTCTGCACCGATGGGATAAATCTGGCCCATCAGGAAGAAAAGCAGCAGCACCCCGCCAGTCCACATCAGCTTTTCCTTAAGGCCCGGAGCGCGTGCAGGCGCTTTGACCTCCGGCAGGTTGTTCAGGATCGGTTTAAGCATATTCAGCATATTGAAAAACCCACAATGAAAATTCTCAAAAACGGAACTGGTTATTTTCGCGCGCTTAATTAATCTTTCCATGAACCAAATGGGCCAAACAATTCAAATTAACGATTATTTGTTCCCCCCTTCCTCGGCCTTTTTTTCCGGAAGGACGATTTTGCCTCCCGCTTTCTCCACTTTTTCCTTTGCAGAAGCGGAAAATGCATCCACGGAGATGACCGCGTTGTAAATGAACTCGCCGTTCCCAAGCAGCTTCACGAACTTGCCCTTTTCCCTAAGGTCAATCCTGTATTGGCTGCCTTCAGGCTTGATTAAGCCTTTAATAATCTTTTTTGCAAGCACATTCAGCCCGACAACCTTCACCTTTTTCTTCGCGTCGTTCACGAATCCCGAATCAAGCGGGGCCGGGCCTTCATTCACAATGTACTGGAGCCGCTTATGCTTGTGGAATCCCGCCCTTCCGACGCCGCCGCGGCTGCCCTTGCCCCTGCGGTTCTTGGTATTCCCGCCTCCGAACGTGCGGTTCCCGTAAAATTTCCTGGTTTTGGATCTTGTCCTTCTGGCCATGTCATCCCCCCCCATTAATCGTATTTTATAACTCAGTCTACTGCTGTTGCAAATGAGCATCAGAGCGAGGTAAAATTTACGTCAAAAAGACTTATAAATGTACTTAATATCGGCCCCCCGTTTAATTGCATATCAGCTCGTCAGATTTCCATGGGCGAGGCGGGAAAATTAAGGATAGGCCGGAGGCCGCAAGTAATTTCCACCTATTTTTCCTGATGAAGATTTGAGGACGGAGTCACGAAATTTTTTGCCCCTCATCAATTCTCATCAAACCAGCAACCTCGGTATTGGATAGGGCAGTTAGGCGCTCTCCCAGCGCAACACCTACCCTCCAGCTATAGAAATAGAAGTAAGTGAATCCAACGAGCACCAATATACCAATCCATCCCAGGAAAAATGTTTTCCCTATAGAAAATGCGAGAATTGGTACAAGAACTGAAAATGCGAGAAAAATTCGGGCGAATGAATGCATTAAGGCGCTATTCAGAACCGATTCAATTATTGGCGGAGGTTCATTTTGTGGTTTTTTCTTCAACATAGCATTAATTATGCTTGTAATTATTAACTTCAAAATGTACCCTCCGGTGAGAGGCGGAAAAATTCCTGGTTTTACCGAATTGACCGCGATTTTTGCCCTCCGAGTGAAGAAACACCAACCGACCACCAAGAAAACCAGCGTAAATGCATAGCTAACTATCCAGATATTCCAATTTCCAAATAACGCGCTTAGAATTGGCGGTGTCGTATCCGGAGGCATAGGTTCTCCGTAGGTCAGCTGATACGTTAGTTTCTCGTTTTCGCCATTCTTTAGCATTTCTGGAAAAACTACAGAAAAAAAGCTTATGAACCATATACCCAATGCAAGAAGAAATATTCTTTTGCCAACCCATTTCCGATTTTCATACGCCTTTTTTACGGCAATCTTGGGAGTCGGCCAAAGTTCCATATTTATCCCGATAATACCATAACCTTCGCGCAGGTATATTGATGCAATTATTTCAATGCGAGCAGCGTGTTTACCATCCGAATGCACACATCCTTAACCGCGGAGTCCGAAATCTTGTCGCAGGCGCCCGTATCCCTCGATACTCTTGCTGACAGCCAGTAGCAATGGTCTATTTCCAATTCGCTCCGCGGGTCTTGGTCGTTTACTTTCAAAGCCGGGTCGATTTTTACGCATCTTTCAGATGATTTGGTTTTGTCGGAGAAATACCTCCCCATTTTGTTCAAGGTTTCATCATCCTTTCCATAGTAGACAATGCACACGTTATCATTAGTCGTGGTTTTTATCCCGCCATTGGCGAAGAAACCACATTGCGTCTTTGCATCTGCCGTTGCCTCAAAGCCATATAGTGCAAATTCGCCCGAATAAAGTCCATTTAATGAAAAGAAGAAAACGGGTTTTGATGCGCAATCTTTGCAGGATACATACCTTGAAATTTGGGTTGCATCTTGTGCGCTGGTTGCCAAATCGTTTCCAAGGTCATAAATCCTGCTTGTGAATCCTTTTGTTCCGATTTTTGGACTGGAGTAGTCATCATAAATAGCTCTTAAGGTTATATCCGCTATTGCACTCGACGACATTGCATTGCCCGATACTTGAACGGTTGGCTTCTTGGTTGGCGTTGGTGTCGCAGTTGCTGTGGGAGACCCTCCCGTAACCGTTATCCCTTCGCCAGCTTCGCACATTTGTTTGTAAGAACTTGAGGTTATTTTCGGACAAAGGCCCTTGTCATTGGTGAGTTTTGCAACATCCGTTAGGCAAGCATCCCTTACATCTACAATGGTAATTTTATCGCTTGTGCAAAGGCTCCCATCTTTAGTGTTTATTGCTACTTTAACATAACAACTTTCTCGGATATTATTTTCCTCAACTTTCTCACAAACATCCGAGGTCATTAATTCGGGGTTGTCCAGGAGCAAAAAACCCACACACGAATTGATTGTGTATTTCCCGGATAGTTGAAGGCAAAGACTGGCATCTTTTTGTGCTACTGCAAGGTCTTTGACACATTTAGCATCTTCTAACCCCTCCGTCTTTTCCTTACATAATTCCATAGGGGTCTTTTCACTGGCGGGTTTTTCACCGATACCCAAACAGCCAAATAACAAAAAGGCGGATACGAACAAAATTGCCAAAACAGCCTTCATTTTATCACCCAAAAGTTCAAGATTTTTTCATAAATAATCCTAAAATAACAGCTAAAATAAGCGCAGGAAGCATTACTGTAAACAAGTATATTGGAATGGCGCCGAAGGAAAAGATGCCATTCAAATGACCCGATAGAAACCTTACGCTGCCGGATGAAACAAGCAAATAGGCAATGGAATCAAGTATGATTGAGACGATAACCACTCCGAAGCTGAATTTCAAGCTCTTTTTCAAATTGTCAGTCAAATTCTCCGTCTTTTCGGAATTGAAGAATAGGAATGCGCCAGCCCCCAATACAACTAATCTGCCAGCAAGTCCAAGCATCGAGCCGGAATAGGAGTAATTCATTCCCGGCATTAGTTCAATTAGGAATACGGCGAGGGCCGTAATAATAACGACAGGAACCAACTTCAGATACATATCACCACTCTTCTTCTTGTTGGTAAATTCGGAAATATATATGTATGCATGCAGCTAAAGGGTTTTCAGAATACTGCCAAAAGGGGCGGAAACAAGGGGAAATCCGATTAATTTATATACTACTTGCGAGTAAGGTTTACGCTTTTTAGAGGGGGCAAAGAAGGCGTAATTACTACCGGGTAGTAATATTAAGGTGATTTTCTGATGAAATTCCAGGTGCAAGCGGGCAGGATAGAAGACTCCAGCAGGGACGCGATTTTGCTGCTGCTCTTCAAGGATGAGGCGCTGCCGGCAATGGCGAGGCATGTGGATGAAAAGCTGAGGGGACAGATCAATTCGGTGATCAAGAGCAAGGAATTTTCTGGGAAGGCGGGCCAGACGTACCTGCTGAATGTGAACATCGAGAAAGTGAACGTGAAACGCGTCGTGCTTTCCGGAATAGGAGGGAGGAGTGAATTCTCCCTTGATAAAATCCGCGGCGCAGCAAGCAGGGGGGCGGTTTTGATCCGGAATTTGGGATTGAAGAATTTCGCGGTATTGCAGCCATTGGATGCGCCTTGTTCGCCTGAGGATTCGGCCCAATCCGTTGCAGAAGGAATTGCTTTGGGATTGTACCAGCATATGAAATACCGCACGGAGGATGTAAATGAGATAAAAAAAATCGAGGAGGTCGCGGTTTACACCGAGGTAAACAAGCTCAAGCTGATTGAAAAGGCGGTGGAGCAGGCACAAAAGGTGTGCGAGGCCGCAAATTATGCAAGGGAAATAGACAATGAGCCGGGGAATGTCGGAACGCCAACAAAAATGGCAAAATATGCGGAGGAAACCGCAAAGAAATACGGCTTCAAGTGCAAGGTGCTCGGGCTAAGGGAGATCGAGGCGCTAAAAATGCAATCATTCCTAAGCGTTGCAAGAGGGAGCATTCAAGAGCCCAAATTCGCGGTCATGGAGTATGGCCAATCGAGCAGGGATACGATTGTATTGGTTGGAAAGGGCATCACATTCGACTCTGGCGGGATTTCAATCAAGCCCTCGAAAGACATGGAAAAGATGAAATGGGACAAGAGCGGCGCGTGCGCGGTAATCGGGGCGATGGCGGCTGTTTCTGCATTGAAATTGCCCTTGCATGTTATTGGCTTGACGCCTTTCACTGAGAATCTGCCATCCGGAAGCGCATCAAGGCCGGGGGATGTGGTCTATGCATCGAATGGAAAGTCGATCGAGGTTGCGAACACTGACGCCGAGGGCCGGTTAGTTCTTGCTGATGCGCTGGTTTATGCGGCAAAATACAAGGCCAAAGCCGTGATCGACATGGCAACCCTAACCGGAGCGTGCGTGGTCGCATTGGGCGATGTGGCTGCCGGGTTGATGGGGAATGATGAGAAACTAATGGAGAAAATCAGGAAGGCCGGTGAAAAATCCGGGGAAAAAGTATGGCAGCTTCCATTATGGAAGGAGTACGATGAAAAGATCAAGAGCGACATTGCGGATGTGAAAAACACCGGGAGCGGGCAGGGGGATGCGGGCGCAATTACTGCGGCTGCATTCCTGAAGAAGTTCGTGAATTACCCATGGGCGCATATCGACATAGCCGGAACTGCATGGAATGATTATGACAAGCCATACGGAACCAAGGGCTCGACCGGATTTGGCGTGCGGCTGATTGTTGAAATGCTCAAGGAATGGAAAAGTTAACGCAGAATTTTTTCTAAAAGACCAATAATCAGTGCATTGCCCAAAATATTATTTATCGATCTTATCCATCTGGGACGCTTTGGCCTTTATCAGGATCATCTCCTGCACAATCGGATTCATGAGCTGGGAAAAGGTCGTGTAATCAATTTCGCGCTTCATGAAGCTTTTTGTAATTTCGGATTTCTGGTTTTCGAGCTCTGAAAGGTTCCTCATGAGCTCATCCCTGCTTTTCTGCGTGCTTGCAGCGCCCTTGCCCTCCTCGGTTAGCGGCAACCTCGGCTTTATGCTCGCATTCTTGATGAACTCTGCCTCGAATCCCTGCAAAACGGATTGGTCGACCGAGCCTAACTTGTAGGCTTCCTCCTCTTCTTGTATGGGGATTATCCTGCCGTCGTTTTTGAGCTCGCGGATGATGCTGCTCATGGGGATGGTGACGGAATACGCCTCGGATACGGCGGACTTTCCCTTGGCGGTCACAACGCTCATGTCCACCATGAACTCTTCCGTATCGAATTCGTCGGGAGCAAATTCCAATGATTTGATTTTCATGGAATCCGGCCTTATGGTGTCGATTATTATCGAGTATTTCTTGTTGAACACTATGAGCATCTCCTCGATCGTCTCCGTGCTCCGATTCCGGATGGTCAACTCGAAACCCCAGCTCTTTTTCAAGGTGAAGCGCTTGAACATCTCCATTTTCAAGATGATCCGCGGGTCTGCACGGAGCTCCACGAGCCCTTTTTTCCTGTCGAAAACGTATGTTTCGCGGGTGGTTCCCTTGGATCGCCTTCCAAATGCGGAGAAGGCTGCCGCAATCCTTGACATGAGTGGCATGGATATCTGAATAAGGGTAAGTGCCGCCTGAATAAAAATATATGGGCATGGATAATTGGGGGAATGGAAGGAATAATGTGCAATTCCGGAAGCAATTCTTATATTGGGCCTGCCATTATTATTTTAATTTTTTAACTGCCTCTTCGATTCTTCGCAATGCCTCCTTGATGTTTTGCTGCGAATTGGCATATGAGAAACGCAAATAGCCTTCGCCGAATGCGCCAAACGAGGTTCCCGGCAGGCAGGCGACCCCTGCCTCATAAAGCATGAAATCCGAGAGCTCCTTGGAGGTCTTTCCTAATTTCTCGACATTCGGGAAAACGTAGAAAGCACCCTTGGGGGATTTGCATGAAAAACCGGGGATTTTATTGAGGCCGTCGACAATCAGATCGCGCCTTTGCCTGAATTCTGCAACCATTTTCTTAACAGAATCCTGGGAGCCGCTAAGAGCCTCCATTCCCGCCAATTGCGTAAATGTTGCGGTGCAGGAATTGGAGTTCGTCATAAGTTTGGTAATGAGGGGCGCCAGGGTTTTATTCATGATCCCGTAGCCGAGCCTCCAGCCGGTCATTGCATAGGTTTTGCTGAATCCATCCAGGATTATTGTGCGCTCCCTCATGCCCGGAAGGGACGCGATGGAATAATGCGTTGCATCGTATAAAATCTGCTGGTAGATCTCGTCGCTCAGGACCCATAAATTGTTCTTTTTGGCGATTTCCGCGATTCCTTCGATGTCGGATTTGGAGAGTATCCCGCCGGTGGGATTGCTGGGCGTATTGATGATGATCATTTTCGTTTTGGGAGTGACCAGTTTGCGCATCTCCTCCAAATTGAATGAGAAATCATTCTCTTCCTTGATTTGGTACGGAACTGCCTTGCCGCCCATGAAATTAATCATGCTCTCATAAATGGGGAAACCGGGGTTGGGGTAAATTATTTCGTCGCCCGGGTTCGTAACGGCCATGATGACGTAGAACATTATCGGTTTTCCTCCCGGAACAACCACCACTTCCTCGGGAGAGAACTCGAGACCGCGGATTTTTCCCGAGTAATCGGCAATTACTTTCCTCACTTCGGGCAAGCCTGCCGAGGGCCCGTAATGGGTTTTATTGTTTTGTATCGCCTTAATGCCCGCATCCTTGATGTTGGCAGGCGTGTCAAAATCCGGCTCGCCGATTTCAAGGTGGATTATGCTTTTTCCCTGCGCCTCGAGGGCCTTTGCCTTCGCGAGCACCTCGAATGCTGTTTCCGTTCCTAAATTCTTCATCCTTTCAGCGATTTGCATCCAGACCACCTTTAGCCCCATAAAGAAAGCATTAGAACTGAATAGGATAAACCGCAACAATATTTAAAACATCCCGTCAGCATCGGATCATGCGGAGTTCGTTTCATTGAAACCGCCCTTGGGCCGAAAATAGCGGCGGCTCCCCTTGGCTAAAATTCGCAGAGGCAGTTTCGACCTTGCAAAATTAAAAAGTTTTATCTTTTCCCACAACCCCATAGGCTTTACCTGCACGAGCAGATTGCGCATGTATGCGGTGTAAAGGGGCCGGTATTCGTTGAAATCAAAATATTCGAATTGCTTGCAAAGTCCGGGATCCCGCGCCCACTTATTGAACTTTATATGAATGCGCATGAAGCTTTCAAATTTCCCTATGCGGGCGATTTTGTCCCTTGCACTGCCATGGCCGATGTCGGTGAGTTCGACCAAATCGCTCACTATATCGGCGTATTTCACGATAAATGCTGCTGATGCGACCCTCCATTTTTCCGGATCAATGTAACCTGCCGAACTCCCGCCACGTTCCGGCAGCGCGTATTTTGAAATTTTCCTATGGCTCTCGACGTGGCGCTTGTAATTTAGCCGGAAATCCTCCGGACTTAGATTTTTGAAGGAATCGCGCGTGGTCGCATATCTGGGGTCTGCAGGGTAGATGTATTCCGTCATGCCGCCCAGAATTATCTTCACCTTAGGGTGGGTAACCAGCCCCACGATCTCAGCCACGTCCATGCCGAAACCCTTTTTTATTTGTGCGATGGTCAATTTTCCATGCTCGACGGTATCGTGCAGGAACGCCGCAATCACCGCATTTGCCGAACTGGTCTTTTCAGAGGTGTTTAGCGCTACGCTGAGCACATGGTCGAAGTAGGGCAGCCTTACTGCCTTTCCAGCTACGAACGTATCGTACTTCCTGCGGGTATCCTGGTGCGAGTCATATGCGAGCTTTGCGGCTTTGACAATTCGCGAAGTGTCTTCCTCTCCGAGCATATAGGTTTTGTTATTTACCTCAAGATTATTGAAAATCGACGAATATTTTTCACGGTATGAGCCACTTTTACCGGTCATTTCGTATAACTTATTTATAACAGCCTCTTCCATGGTATCAAATTAGTGGGGAAAATTAAAAAAGGGGTTTAATTTGGCGAAACGATGTTTCAGAATGATGGGGATAGCGGGAACCGGAAATAACATTGATGCCTTTAAAGGGGGAATTTAAATAGTTGGAAAAATAGAGTACTTTCATGGAGATTGGAGGCCGTACAGAGAAGCGAGCTGCAAAATGGAAATTCAGCAATGAGGAGCACAGCCAGCTCAATGAACTGATTAAAACCCTAAATGATACGAAAATCAAGCGATGGGATGGGAAGGAAAGGGAAAAACTGGAGTCGTGGGAAAGGAAATTGGTCGGGAGGGCGTTCATTCGCGCACTGATTGTTCATGAAGGCCATTTGAGGGATAGCGGTGAGAAATACTTCAACCACCCGTACCAGACGGCATTGGAGCTTGCAGGAAATGGCGGCACCGCGGAACAGATTGCCTCGGCCCTATTGCATGATACGCTCGAGAGGGAAACCGGGACAGGGCATGCTTTGGTATTCAATGATTTGCACAAGGAATTCGGGGGAAAAATCGCATTGAGCGTCGCATTGCAGACAAAACAGAAATACGACAAGGAAAAGGACAAGTGGGTGTTGCCATCCTCAAACAGGTATGCAAAAACGACCCATTATGAAGGGGCAACCGTTAGGGAGAGGGCGGAAATCTACAAATTGCGGGAACAGATACTGGTGGGGAAATTATTGAGGAGGGGCGATATGAATGCCATATTGGCCAAGATGTATGAGACGAGGCACAATATTTCCGACCTTCAAGGCGTGCACCTGGACATAAGCGATACGAAACTCGAAACATATTTGAGTAAGCTCAAGACGACTTATACCAAACTTAAGGAAAGAGTGAGGCTGTTCGGCGAAATCACCCACAACCACCCCGCACTATTGCCGCATTATTTCAAATTGAAAAGTGCTTTTGATGAGATGAACAATACCTCCTTCGGATCGCTCGCAAGGATGAGCCTCGAAAAGGGAAGAAAAACGATGCAATTGAAGAAAAAGGGGGAAACCCAAGACTAGCCCCGCCTCTTCCTCTTTTCCTCGGGCTTGAGGTCAACCATCCCGTTCACAATCAGCTTCCCTAGAGGGCTCAGGTTGGTGATAATTCTCCCGCGGTTGCGCTTTGTTTCAATAAGCCCCAGTTCTTCCAAACCAGGCTTGTCCCTTGCACCCCTTACATGGTAAGTGACAAGCGGAAGGCTCATCTTGACCTCATTGCTCAACGATTCCAATGACTCGAATGTGCCTTTTTTTGAGATGGTCTGCAAGAGCATCATCTTGCGGTCCGAGAGTGCATTGTAATAGGAGAATTTCATGATGGGGTAGGCGATGATTTTGTCATCCAAAACTCCGATCGCCTGCACGCCATTCACAAATGCGGCGGATAATGCGATGCACGAGGAAGTGGAATCGGTATCGACATTGACTATTATTTTACTGCCCTGTTCCCTGTCGCGTATGCGTGCAATCCTGCTGAACACCTCCTCCATGGAAACTCGCTTCAGGATGGTTTCAGCTACAACCGGAATCTTGAGCTTTTCGAGGTCGCGCTTGATTCTCGCCACATCATCCGTGTGCGATGCCTCGGACAAAAGGACCACTTTTTCAGATGCAAATTCGCGCAGCCCCCTATAAAGGATATCTGAACCATCCGCATCCTCCCCTACAATCGACACCATAACCGTTTTCATACGAATCCCCTTTTTATTCTTAAATAAATAGTTTACACATACAATTGTGCATTAGGAGTATTTAAATGTTAGGTTTACCTAAAAACATGCTAAGGGCGGGTTTTTTGGTTTGGCAAGCAGAAAATTATACCGGATTTTCGTAGGTTAGCCGGATCTGCTTGAGGATCGGCGTCATGGAGGAATCCGTGGTTTTCAGAACCGCCTTCCATTGGAGATATCTCGCATCCTCGGGGACATCGCCATTCCTCTGCACCTCAATCCATTCGGACCACGGCATGTCCACTTGTGCGGTCCGGACGAATATCTGCAATTTCGTATTCATAGGCGTATCCGAATCCCAGCTGATCTCCTTCCAATTTACGAACTCGGTTTCGCCGTCGAAGCTGGGCGATTCAAAAATGCCTTCAGGCCTGTAAATGCGCATGCCGCCCTCGGTTGCGTAATTGATCATCGCACCCGCCGGGAGGGTTGTAACAAGAATCCGGTTGTATTCGAGATTTTGGAACTCGGTTTGGGTGTGGGTGACGGCCCTGGTTTGGAAGCGCTTCAAGCCCGTTGCTGCAAAAACGGTGAAGCCGTTCTCGCCCGAGGCGGTCCGCTTGATCGTCACCCCGCCTATGGGCGCGAGCCTCCGGCCAATCGTCAGGTTGAAAATCGTCAGGGTCTGGGTGAGGTTATTCTCCGTGGTTTGCCATGCGATCGAATCCTGCGGTATCGCAAATTCGGGATCGGGATTGTAATTCCAGACGTCCTGGTTGGAGAATATCTTACTCGGTTGCATGTCGCCATCCGCATAATTCAACCGGATCTCCCCGAGCTCCCGTTGGTCGCCCGCCCTGAACGATGCTGCAAGCAGGAGGTAAATTTCAGTGACCCTTTCCGCGTTCGCGGAGAAGGTGGCGGAATAGAAATCTTCGCCAGCGGTTGTGATTACGTTCCATATCCCTGAGGACGCGTAATCCGGCAGGATGTTGAAAGGGATCTTTTTCCAATAGATATTCCCTTCCGAGAGGCTTGGGAATAAGTTCCTGCCAACCGAGTTATGGATGATGAAGGGATTATGGCGGTAATCCGCATTTGCGCCCTTGGAAATGTCGAACTGCACATAATCTACGCGCTCGCCCAGATCCTCGACGCTCCCTTTGGGGGCGGGCTTGATTGAAACCGACGGGATCACAATCCGGTCCGTGACAGTCGGGACAAGGGTGGGAACCTCCTTAATGGTGACGATTACCTGGGGGCTCGCGTTGATATAGATAATTTGGGGGGTCGGGGTGGGCTTTTTCGATTCAATCTGCAGGCACCCGAATAGGAAAATCGCGCAAAATAGGAAAAACATTGCTTGTTTCATAACGATCAATTCTAATATCACCCGGCATTATAATAAGATTTCGTTACGTGCGGCTTTGCCAATATTATGAAGGATCGGGGAGGATTGATTCCCAAACATCAATTCAGGGTATTTGCAGCCACATTCAGGGGGAATCCGTTCCGTGCAGGAACCGCAGGATTGAAATAAAAATCGGAAGTCTTAATAAATGGGGGCTGAGTAATTAAGAAAACCTCATCAGGTGATTGCGTTTATGGGAAAATACAAGATTGATCTCGACAGGGATGGTTGCATCGGAGCTGCTGTTTGCGAGGCAGTGTGCCCAAAGCACTGGAAGATGGCCGACGACGGCAAGGTCAATTTGGCCGGCGGGGAGAAGGGCGACGGGGAATTCTATTCAAAGGAAATCGACCAGGAAGATTTTGAGAGCATGAAATTGGCCGCTGATGGCTGCCCGGTCAAGGTAATCCATATCACGAACAAGGAAACGGGCGAAAAACTTGTCTGAAAGCACCTAAAGGCTAAAAAATTCGGGGCTATAACAAGATCAACAAGGAATCCGGCAAAAAAATAATCTGAAAAATCAGAGGCCGTAATAATTCATGGCCTCATCTATGTCCGCAACCTCCTTGACGTCCATTTTCCATTTGTCCTTCGCATATTCTGCCAGATCGAGCTTCCTTGGGAGGTAGCTCACTTC
This sequence comes from Microcaldota archaeon, assembly GCA_043803465.1. Taxonomy (GTDB): domain Archaea; phylum Micrarchaeota; class Micrarchaeia; order Norongarragalinales; family SBBD01; genus JACRGC01. Next base: position 397 of record JAZDKC010000012.1, on the reverse strand, counting down.
CTGGATGACGAACGGGCCGACATTCCTTTGTTTGATTTGTTTCTCATAATAGACGAGTGTGATGGAACCTTCAGGCACCAGGAATAGCTTGGTGCCGCTTTCGCCTGCTGCCTGCGCCTTTTCCAGCACCCCTCCAACTTGCCCTATTGAGCCGTCTGCTTCAATTGTGCCGGTGATTGCAACAGCATTACCAGCCAATTGCTTGCGCTCTATTGCGGCTATGGTGGCAATTGCCATCGCAGCGCCGGCTGACGGGCCGCCGACAAGCGTGGTATTTGCCTCAAATGTCAGGATTACGTCGCGCTCATTCAAATCCGCTGCTGTTTTTTTCTGCGCGATCTTTACGGCAGTTTCAGCTGAGAATTGGGTGTCGGGCTCGACGAAGGGATTGGTGTTT
>JAZDKC010000011.1:0-9825 GCA_043803465.1 Microcaldota archaeon | reverse complement strand
ATGCGCATGTCATCGTCAACCTTTACTTCCACGATTTTCCGTTTGATCAGCGGTTTTAAAAGCACGTGGACCGCGAGCAGATTTGCAAGGTGGAAATACCCCAAGTGCAATTCATTTTGGGTGGCGGAAGGCAACCCGCTATCCCTGAGCATGGCTCGAGTCTCAAACCGGTCGATGGCCCGATCATCATCTTGGAGGTCTTGAAAAAATGAGATCCGGGAACCCATTTTTTCCGCTATTGTCCTGAATCTTCCCCTGTTTTCTTCGAGAAACGACCTTTTTTCTTTTAGGAGCTTCAAATAGTCCGGATGTTTGCCCATTTCCCCCTTCTCGAACATTAGGAAGCGGTAATTGACCCCGAACTCGTCCTGTTCGGGCTGGAATTTGATTATCTTGCGCAGCAATTGCAATTGCGTTTTTGAAGGCCGGATTTCCTCCAATGTTTCCTCAACCCCCATCAAATCCCCCTCTCAACAAGGTAATCCGCGAATTCCTCGAGCTGCCTCTTTGCCTTGCTGTCCTTCAGGCAGGCTCCGAATTTTAGCCATGCGGCCTTGACGAGCTCGTTCGCCCTGATCCCCGAGTATTCGAGGGCGTCGGTTGTGCGGATCAGTGAAATCGCCTGCTTGATGCGGAACGGGTCCTTAGAATGCATATCGAGAATTGAAATGAGCTGTTTGCCTTTTTCCTTGTCAAGCTGTTTTTGGGCGCGAAGAATGATGAGCGTGCGCTTTCCTTCAGAAATATCGCCGCCGATTTCCTTCCCGTATTCCTCGTCCGCTGTCAGGTTGAGTATATCGTCCTGAATCTGGAATGCGATTCCGATTGATTCGGCGAACTCCCCGGCCAATTCAATGTTGCGCTCGGATGCGCCGGCGAATAGGGCACCTAATTTTGCAGCCATTCTTGCCAGTGTTCCTGTTTTGAACGCGCACATCTGCAAATAATCCTCTTCGGAAATGTTGGCAAGCTTCCCCCGATGCCACAGGATGTCGAATCCCTGGCCGTAAGAGAGGTTGATCATCTCCTGCATGTAGATTTCGTAGGCGGCATTGAGAACCGAGGGGGAGAATTTGGTTTTGTTGCGCATCAATGCTGCCAATGGGAGGTAATACATCGCATTCCCGGCATTGATTGCAATATCCGCGCCATAAATCGTGTGAATTGCGGGCTTTCCCCTCCGGATATCGCCGTCGTCTTCAACATCGTCAACCATCAGTGTTCCGTTGTGGACAATCTCGGGAATTATTGCAAGGTCAAGCAGCTTTTTTGGGTCCGCTCCAAATGCTTCCGCAGTAAGCAGGAAGAGAGCTGGGCGCCACCTCTTGCCGCCCCGGTCAAGCAAATCCCAGATGGGTTTGTGAATTGCCCCTGCCGCAGCAGCAACATCGTAGGAATAGCGCGCCTTCCCGCATATCGCCTCCAGCTGCTTCAAACTCGGGGATCTGGGGATGTATTCCTGTATTTTTGCGTCCACGAGCTTCTTGGTTGATTTGAGGTTTGTTTCCAGGGACATAATGATGCAGAAGTGTTAATTATCTCAACAATTTTATAGGCTTGTTTCCTAATGCTTCACGTGTTGCATAGTTATATTATAGTGCTGTTTGTGCAGTAAAAGCCTACGTATAAATACCTCTAAAACCTACATTTTAACACAGATCCCGCGAGAGAAGAGGCATCATGGTGTTGGAAGGGCTGTTTAAGAAAAAGGAGGAAGAAAAGCCGAAAACTGCCGATCTGGAACAGAAACGGATGGAGGAGGAAATAGCAGAGCTCACGCTGCGCTCCCATTTCTATAAGAAGATAATAGAAAAATACGCCGTGATGATAAACGAATACGAGGAGAAGACCGTTCCAGAATTGAAATCCCTAATTAACCGCTCGGATGAAACAATCGTTGCATTGAAACGCCGGTTTACCGATGAACTGCTGGAGGACAAACTGAAACGCGGAGGCAGCGCGCCCGAATTTGTGTTCACCGAGGACTTCCTGTTCGTTGCGGACAAGATTTTCCATTACTGCCAGCAGCTCCATCACATCCATGCGAACCTCCCGGTTTCGTTCTGGCTGACAATGAAGGAGGCCGTTGAGTTGCAGGCTGCGGATCCGTTCGACAGGGCCATATTGCTATGCTCCCTGCTGCGTGCGTTCGATGCGGTCGCAAAAATCCGTGTGCTGGAGTGCGAGAACAACCTGATCCATCCGGTCGTGATCGCGGAATTCGAGGGCAAGAGCTATGTGCTTGATGCATCCCAGCCCGATTCCCATTTCACCTCCTATTCCGCTCCAACAGTTGAGGGAGCGCTCGAGTCCTTCCAGTACGATGGCAACAAATACCTCAAGAACGCGTACGAGTTCAGCGACGAGGAATATTTAGAATTCTAGTTTTATCGAGGAAATCCGCCTTAACTGAATGCACTTCGCTGTAAACGCGCCTAATACGGATTGCAATGGCGTTGATGCGAATTAGAACGCATTAATCCGGGCGTATCCGAATCGCCACTGAGCCGTTGTGCCTAACTCCGCCTATTGATGGATTTTGCCAGAGTGTTTACATAATTAGTATATTCATTCTAATAAATAGTTTAATATATGTATAAAAAGTACAATGCTGCGCACATTCTTCAAACCCCGCCGGCGAAGCAAGTGAATGCAAGGTTAAAAACCGCCCTCATCCTTTGTGCGACCGCAGCCGCATCCATACTCCTAGCTTACTATGTGCTGCAAACTACGATGCTTGGAAGCTATGCCCGCCTTGAGGCAGAGCGTTCGCAAGTTAATGCAGAACGGGCCGAAAGCCGGCTCCAAGCGGATATCGGAGGGATCCGGAGTAATGCGCAGGATTATGCGCATTGGGACGACACGTATGAATTTGCAATAATGCCCAATGACAAATTCCCGGTTTCCGGAATGCCCACATCCATCCTGCAGAATTTAAACCTCAATTTCGGGATTGTCTTGAATGCATCTGTCACCTCGACACTAATCCGCGCATATGACTATAGCCTGCAATCTGGAACAACCCCCCCAGTCGGCCTGATGGAACGGCTCAACACAGCAGACCTCCTCAAAAACAACCTCGACGGGCTCACCAGCAAATGCGGCCTTGTTACCATAAACGGCGATATACTCGCACTTTGTGTCGAATCCATCCTGGCCAGCGATTCATCTGGCCCTGCAAGGGGCTGGCTTGTATTTGGGCGGTGGATGGACCGATCATATCTGCAGCTCCTATCCGATGAGCTTCAAATGCCGATCGAGTTTTATGACCTCAAGTCCAATTCCACGCCAAGCGGTGTGAAATCTGCCGGATACGAAATTATCGGAAAAAATGAAGACAACAATGTCCGAACCATCAATGACACCCTCACCGAGGCGTATGAGGTTTTCAATGATTTCGATGGCAAAGCGGCATATGTGCTCAGGATCAGCCAGCCGAGGGAAATTTACCAGGTGGGAAGGGAAAGTTTCTGGCAATTGCTCTTTTCAATTGCGTCCATCACGATTATTTTCGGAATCCTGTCCCTCCTGCTTATGAACCGGCTCGTCATAGGCCGGATTTACAAACTGAAATCGCAAGTTGCCGGCATTAACTCTGGATCCAACCGCGGCAAAAAGATCCCTGTTGATGGCGACGATGAAGTCCAAGAGCTGGCTTCTTCTATCAATAAAATGCTCGCTGACATTGACGCAGCCAACCAAAATCTGGTGAATAGTGAGGAAAAATACCGCATCCTGACCGAGAACCTGACGGATGTCGTTGTGAAATTCTCTTTGGACGGCATAGTGGAGTACTGCAGCCCTGCGATGAAGAATTTTGCGGGCTATGGCGTAATGGAAGTGGAAGGCCAGCCGATTTCGAAATTCTTCGCGGACCGCAAGCAGCTCGAAAAGGCCCTCGAGGAAATCGGAAAGGCCGTTCAAGGCACTGAGGAGGATAAAAATTTTGAATTCCTTTTCAAGGCCAAGGACCGGCAGCCATTTTATGCCGAAATCAGGACAAAAACGATTTTCGCAAACGGGAAGCCTTTGTCATTGCAGGGCGTATTGCATGACGTGAGCGAAAGGCGGAAGTTCGAAGACGAGCTGAGCCTGAAGGACAATGCAATTGAAACCGCCGCGAGCCCCATCGGATTTCTAAGCCTGGATGGCAGTCTAATCTATGCAAATGATGCGTTCGTAAGGCAATGGGGCTATGTTAAGAAGGAAGAGATGCTTGGGCGGCCTTACACTGATTTCACTCCCGAAGCACAGGGCATTTTCGAACAGATATCGTCCAAGGGCAGTTACCGGGGCGAAATTACCTGCAAGAAGAAAGGCGGCGAATTTTTCGAGGCAGAGTTGGTGGCCAGCCGGGTGGTTGGCCGTGACGGCAACGTCATCTGCCTCATGGGTTCATACACGGATATAACCGCAAGGAAGAAATACGAGTCGGAATTGGCGATCAAGGGATTGCTGCTCGATTCCGTAACGGATTCCATTTTCCTGATGGACCTGACTGGCCGCTTCAAGTATTTCAACGAAACGATGCCGATGGTGCACGGTTATAACCGGGAGGAATTTGGCAAAATGCACTTACAGGACGTGCTCTCGGAAAAGGACGTGAAACTGTTGCCAGAGCGCATGTCGAAGCTATTAAAGGAAGGGGTCGCGCAAACCATTTGCACGCACAAGCGCAAGGACGGCAGCACATTCGAGTGCGAGTCGCATTCGAGAACCATCGATTTGGGGGGCGAAAGGATGATCCTCAGCATAGGCCGCGACATAACCGCAAGGATCAGGTTGGAGGGAACCCTCAAGGCAAGCGAAGCCAAATACAAGGAAATTTACGAGTCATCGAACGACGCGATAATGCTGCTTGCGCCGCCTTCCTGGAAATTCATCTCGTGCAATCCCGCAGCCCTGAAACTGTTTAAAGTGAAGAGCGAGGAGGAATTCAAGAGGCTCGGACCGTGGGACATTTCACCGGAATTCCAGCCCGACGGCGCTTCTTCAGGCGAAAAAGCGCAGAAAATGATAATGGGCGCGATGGCGCAGGGAAGCAACTTTTTCGAATGGGTGCATAGATGCCTTTATGGGGATAATTTCCCTGCGACCGTGCTGCTTTCAAAAATCTCGATAGAAGGAAGGGACATGTTGCAAGCAACAGTCAGGGACATGACCCTTAAGCAGAAGGCCGAAAAAGCATTGGAGGATTCGGTAGCCGAGATAAAGCGCCTCGACCAGACCAAATCCGAGTTCCTGAACATGGTCTCGCACGAGCTCAAGACGCCGATTACTGCGATTTCCGCGCACCTCGATGTGCTTGACGATTTCAAGGAGAACCTGACCGCCCAGGAATTGAAAAGCTTGGAGGCCATCCGAAGGAACAAGGAGCAGCTTCGGATTCTCATTGAAAACATACTCGAAATTTCGAGGATGGAATCCGGCAGGTTCGAACTGAATTATGTCGATGCCGACATAGCGCAAATCATAGATGAGATCATCGCCGAACTTCGGATAGTCGCAAGGGAAAAGGGCATCGGATTGTCCTCCGCCGTGGAGAGCATCCCCCCAATCGAGGCGGACGACATCCGGCTCAAGGAAATCATAGTGAACCTGACGACAAATGCGATCAAGTTCACAGAAAAAGGCGCGGTGAAAATCAGGGCGGAGCAGAAGGGGGAATTTGCGGTGATAAGCGTGATCGACGAGGGCATCGGAATCCCGAAGGAAAAGATCGACAAGCTGTTCCAGAAATTCTACCAGATCGATGCATCCGCGGACAGGAAATATGGCGGTTCCGGGCTCGGGCTTTCAATTGTCAAGATGCTCGCGGAGGCGCACGGGGGGAAAGTCGATGTGAGTTCGGTTCTAGGCAAGGGATCCGTGTTTACGGTCACTTTGCCGATAAGCAAACCCGGAAAAGAGGCGAAAGCGATATGAAAAGGGTATTGTACATCGAGGACAACGTGGACACAGCTGAGGCAGTAAAGATATTGCTCGGCAACGCAGGATTCGAGGTGGAGGTGGAGCACTGCGGGAAGGACGGCATGTTCCGCATGCAAAGGGAAAAATTCGATGCGGTGCTAATCGACATCATGCTCCCCGACATGTCCGGCTGGGACATTTATGAAAGCATCCGGGGCAAATTCCCCGAAACGAAATATTCCTTCCTCAGTGCAATACCGGTCTCTAAGGAACGGCTGGAAGAACTGAAGAACGAGGGGGTATCGGACTACATTACCAAGCCATTTAAAAAAGAGGATCTGATAAATAGGGTAAAAAAAATGGTTGCCTGAATGTTCCGGTTTCAAGTGAAATTTATGGGTTCCCTCCTCATCATCACCTCCGTTGAAAGCCTCCAGAAGGAGATAATCTCCTCCATCAAGGATGCAAACGGGAAATATGGCGTATACATCTCGCTTAACCGCCCCCAGAAGAACGCCGAAGAAACCCTGAAAAAGGCCAGGATCGATGCCCGGAAGCTATTTTTCGTTGACTGCGTTTCTTCGCTGCAGGAGGAGGGCGATGTGCTGCACGTAAAGCCAAAGGAGCTGGATAAGCTCAGTTGTGCAATAACTTCTTACATCCGCGAAATCCCCGGCGAAAAATACCTGCTAATCGATGCGCTTTCAACACTGCTGATCTACAATGATGAAAACAAGGTCGCGCAGTTTGTGAAGGAAGTAACCGAATTTTCCTCCGAAAAGGGCGTGAACGTGATCGCATTCAGCCCCAAAACCAGGGGGGAGGACCTGCTCAACAAGATTTACAATTTCTTCGACGAGGTGCGGGGGAACAAATGAGCAAACTTGCCGCATTCGCAGTGTTGTTGATGCTCGCAGCATCGGTATCCTCATTGGAGACGTTCAGTTTGAAGGTGGAAATCCCGGATAATTACAAGGAGAGTACGGCAGGCGACACGCTCTGGGCGACCACGACCATATTCAACATGGGTTCCTCAAAACGCATGGACATAACCCTGCGCTTCGATATTCTCGACTCCAACAAGGTCTCGAGGTCTTCGAAGTCAAAAACAATTGCAATAGAGACGCAAGTTTCAACTGTTGAAAGCATGCAGCTCCCTTCTGACCTGCCGGAAGGGAAATATGCCCTTGCCGTGACGCTGGTTTCGCCGGAAAAGAGCTATGTCGGCGAGGATTCGTTTGAGATTGTGCCAAAAAAAATTGACACTGCGGGGGATGGATTCCTGTTCTTCGCGCTCCCGCTTTTTGCGGGCTTGATTCTGGTTGCGATTGGGGTGGTATTCGGAATCCCCCGCATGCGCGCATATTTCGAGAAAAGGGGCATGCGCTCCAAGGTCCGGCAAATTGTCCAGGCGCGGATCAAGCCGAAAAATTAGGCTTCTTTGGGCTTCTTCCCCATGGACTGCAATCCGAGATTGAAGCCTACGAATAACAGCAAAATTATCAGGTATGGCGCGTAATTCAATATCGGGTTTCCTAACGAGCCTTCCACTTCCGATGCAATGATTTCGAAATTATCCTGCGCTTCCGCTATCCTGCCATTCCCGTAGGTGATTTTTGCGTAATATTCGTATTTTCCCGGCCCGATCCCATCGGGAAGGCTTGCTGTTTTCAGGAAATCCTCCGTCACTTCGACAATCTTCGTCTCCTCTTCGGCCTTCAAAATCCGGCCATTTGTGTCCCTTAACTCGTAGAGTACCCTTACATCTATTTTGCCGGGCTTGTTGAATTTTGTGAGTGAAATCTTTGCAACGGGCTTCTCGCCAGCCTGCAGTTGCTTGTCCAGTATCTGCACGACGATATCGAATAGCGCTTCATTTGCAGCTAAATCCGGCTCCTCTGCGACTTCCCGTACTATTGGAACCATTGTAGGCGCCGACGATGGAGCTGCCTCGTTTCCCTTCCCCTCAGGTACGGCAGCCGGGGTGGCAATTGGTGCGCTCTGCTTGGCAGGGGGGGTGTACGGCGTTGAGCCCGATACAGATCCGCCCAATGATGGAACCGGCGTTCGCTGAATATAATTTATCGTGGCAGTTTCGGTCAAAGTCTGGCTTGAATTCCCGTTTGCATCGATGCATGTCGCATAGAAGGAATATGCGGCGTTTGGCAACCCGGATTTCAGCCCCCAATGGTCATACCCGCTGGAATTGCCGAATGTTTCATTTTGCCCATTCCAATTCAGGGATACTGTGTGATTCGATGTTTCAATACACGTAACATTGATAAAAACCCAATTCCTCCCGTAGGTGCCAGTGGCATCGCTATTGGGTGAAAACTCGATCGTGGGCGGCACATCGATGCTGAAGTTGCGGGTCTCAGTTGAATTTGCATGCCCGTATGCATCGTATGCGGTAGCATTGAATGAATATTCGCCATCCGGCAGCGTGACATTGAAGAAGGCATGCGTGGCGTTATTGCTTCCCGATGAATAATTCTCGAAAACCAAGCCGCTTAGGTTGTATATCCGCAAGGTGATGTTGGCTATGACCATGTTTTCCGTATCGATTGCACTGATATTGAATTGGGCATTTTCCCTATTCAGCAATGCCCCCCCGGCCTCGGTCCCCCCTTCAAGATAAATTTCCGGGGGCAACCAGTCCACGCCGTACCAGCGCCATTCGGATTCATTGTAATTTCCCGCAGCGTCAGCACAGCGCGCATAATAAGAGAAATTGCCTTCGCTCGATAGGTATATGGGCCAAAGGTAAAATTCCGAGGGTGCAAGCGTTTCCGAACTAACGAAGGTATCCTCGACGGCCCAATAAAGCTGGGGGTTGTCGTTCGAATCCAAATCCACTGCTGGGATTTCGTAAGCATCCCCGCATGTTGCGTTCAAAACGATCGGCGAATCCTCGTATTCCCCCAGCCATGCGCCATTGCCGGGGGCGGGCATGCTGAAAGATACTGTTGGCGGTGTTCGGTCCAGTATGGCACTACGGTGGCTGGTTTCAATCTCCTCGCCAGAAGAGTTGCCGCATGCTGCGAAAAACGTGAAATTGCCCTCGGGAAGGAATGTTTTGTTGGCCCAGAAAATATCCTCGCTCGAATTCTCGAAAGATTCATTCAAGCCATTCCAATTCAGGATGACCGCACTCCGGCCATCCCCCGTGCACACCACTTCGACGTAGATCCAGTCCCGGCTGAAAAAACCCTCAACATCCGAATCCGCGGTAAAATCGATTTCGATCGCCTGCACCATGGGTGCAAGCAGTGCTATCGCAATAATGAATAGCTTAAGCGCATGCAGTGCGGAGGTGGGTCCATAGCCGGTGGTACGCATTATACCCTTTATATATACTATTTATATAATATTTAATACTATGTATGGGAAATATCCAATTTTACTATATTTTTTATAAAATTGATTTACAAATGGCGTCCATTTGTACCTGCCTCAAAAATCTTGCTGATCCTGCCAATTAGCTCCTCCCTGCCGAATGGCTTCGATATGTAATCCACTACCCCGGCAGCCTCCAGTTCCGACCTTTTTTCCTTCGTGATAGGCACGATTGAAATGAACGCGAATTTTGTGCTGTAATTTTTCTCCCTCAAACTGCTGAAAACGTCCCATCCCTTCATATCCGGGAGCAAAACATCCAGCAGCACCAAATCAAATTGGTTCGCTCCGGCTTTCTGCAATCCTTCAGTTCCGGTCAATGCGAAATCGACCGCAAAGCCCGCCCTTTCCAATAGCAGCTTCACTGCCTCCGCCGTATCCTTGTCATCCTCGACGTAAAGAATGCTCTTCATTCGGATTTCCCCGATTGTATACTTCTTATATATTAATAAGCCCCCTCACCATACTATTTATAACCATTTTGATATTTATTGTATATTTATTATAATATTTATATAC
>JAZDKC010000010.1:0-6617 GCA_043803465.1 Microcaldota archaeon | reverse complement strand
GACGGCATGCCCATGTACCCTTAAAAATGATATAAATACAATGCTGGCGGATTCGCAACCGCCTACCCTTAGGATTAAAAAGAAAGTTGGGCAAAATGAGAGAGGCAGAAATCATGGTTACCTACAAGGCGCTTGCACACGACCATTCATCGCCGTTCATACATGCGGGCTCTTACCTAACAGCTGCGTGCACATTGCTCAAACCGATCCTTGGAGTGAACAATTACTCCCTAATTACCGAATTCATCGGCGGCTCGGAATGGCGATTCAGCAGCAGGTTCTCCGGCAAGGAGGACGAATGGCAAAAGCTCGGTGAGCGTACTTTGCAGCTTCTGAAGGACAAGACTTTTTTGGACAAGATTTACGACGGGGAAAAAAGATGCTGCAAGGAGCTTCGAGATTATTCTGCAAGGCTCAGGAAAACCGACTTCAAAAAATACTCCAATTCGGAGCTAAATCAGGCATACCAAAAATTATTCGCCATATGGTGCGACATGAATGCATGGGGGGACGTGGTCAATCTGGCGGATTTCGATCATTTCATGCTTACGGAAAGGATCATGGGATTCCTGGATGAGCGCTGTGAAAGCTCGGATTTGGATATTTCTGCGGGAGAGGCATTTGGCATATTGGGGACCCCCACGGAAAGGTCATTCCTGCAGCAGGAGGAATTCGAAATATTCAAGATATTATCGGAGATTCGTTCGAACCCCGATTCAATCGTCACTTTTTGCGGCAGCCTCAACGAAATAATGGAAAAATTGCCAAAACAGCCAAAGATCGACCGGATGCTGGAGGAACATACGGAAAAATTCGACTGGCTCCAATTCCATTATGAAGGCCCAACGATCCTGGGGAGGGATTATTTCGTCGACATGCTTCGCAGCGAGCTCAAGCAGGGATTCGACGGCAAGAAGAAAATCAATGAGATTCTTGCCCATGAAAAGGAGATTGTAGAACGGCAAAAAAAGCTTGAAAAAGAGCTAAAATTGTCCGATGATGAGAAATACTGGTGCCGCGCTGCGCGCACATTCTCCTATCTGAAGGGCCTTAGAAAGGACATCGTTTTCCTCGCAAGCAGGAATACGGATCCGCTGGTGCGCGAGATTGCAAGGCGGATGCAGCTCTCCCCCAAGCAAGTTAGGCACATGATGCCAATTGAAATCACCGAGGGGCTGAAGAAAGGCGATTTCGACATCGATTTGCTAAATGAGCGCATTGCGCACTGCGTTTTCATGGCAGATGAATTGGGCCCACGGCTGCTTACGGGCAAGGAAGCGGAAAAAATCGCGGGCATGATACGTGAGGAGAAAGTGGATGAAAATATCACTGAAATCAAGGGCACCCCCGCATTCCCGGGTTTTGTGAGGGGCATGGTGAAAATAATCCATAAGGCCGAAGATATGGGCAAGATGAACGACGGCGATATTCTGGTCTCTCCGGCAACGAACCCCAATATCGTCCCTGCAATGAAAAAAGCATCTGCAATTGTCACGGATGAGGGCGGGGTCACCTGCCATGCTGCAATTGTCAGCCGGGAGATGAAAATCCCCTGCGTCATCGGCACCAAAATCGCTACGAAAGCGCTAAAGGACGGGGACAAGGTCGAGGTGGACGCAACGAAGGGAGTGATACGGAAAATCCAATAGCATTGCGCTGTTTTTCTATAAACGCACGAAACGTCCTCCACTATTTATTTATTAATCATCCAATCCACTAAATCAGTCATGGCTGAAGGAAATCCGAAAAGGGAATTAAAAGAATTAGGAACCGGCGCCTTCAATACGGCCCTGGAAATCCATGGCGGGTCGCTGCACGGCACAGTCCTCAAAAGAATCAATAAAATTTCCTTAAGGCGCGATGAATATGCCGAGTTGAAGGATTGCCATGACCGATATGCCCAATTGTTACGGGAGGCCGGCATCGACCTGGTACCGGCGCAGATGAATCATGCGGGCAATGGCGAAAAAGTCAGGCCCTACCTTATGCAGTCCCGCATTGACAATGAAAAAATCGTTTCGAATGTGCTGAAGGCTGGTTCTACGGAAGCTGCCCTCGGCGCTTTCAACAATTTAGCCCAGATCCTCATTTCCGCAGACAAGAGGCGGGGCGGAATGCAGCTGAAACCGTTCCTCGATGGCACTCCTTCGAATTATGTCCTTGAGGGGGATAAAATCAAATTGTTTGATCATTTTCCGCCTATGTTTACTGAAAAAAATGAATTGTACCCTTTGGCAATTCTGAAAATATACCATCAGCGCCAACGGGCGGTGGTCGGCAAACCGCAATTGTATTTCTCCATGCGATCCGAGGCGCCGAGTGCCATCAGGACCGAATTGCATGAAGCGCTCGGCCACATATTCGACTTATCCTTCCCTCTGGCCGCGCTGTTGTATTATGCAGCCCAGTTGAGGCCGAAATTAGTGACACAATTCCAATCAAGAATAAAGGATATTCTGGACAGGGAACATGGCTCAAAAAAAGCAGACGAAATCCTTTTTAATGCGCTTGCCCAAGTGACCCGCTGGTCCAGGCGGTCCGAACCCTAATTGAGCTTGATTACATCCCGGGGGTATCCGAGCTTGATCAGGTATTCCACCGTCTTTTCCTTGTGGTTTCCCTGCAGGACGATCATTCCGTCCTTGTGGGTGCCGCCGCAAGCAAGCTTATGCTTCAGCTCTTTTGTGGCGCTTGCCAAATCCTTATCCTTAAGGCCTTCAACAATAGTAACAAGCTTCTGGTACCTGGATTTGGTCGTATATACCCGAATTTGGGCAACTGCTTGTTTTCCAATGCTCTGGCATGCACAAATCTCTTTTGGCAGCCCGCAAATCTGACAAATCTCTGACATCTGTTATTTCCTCTTTGATTGTTACCTCTTTACGGAGTGCCGATTTAAATAGTTTTGGTTATGAATAAGTTAGGTGGTAATATGGCGGGAAATGAAAAAGTAAAAAAGGAAATACCTGCGCATATGGCTGCAATAGGGATGATTTTACCCGATATTAGTGATGCTCAAGATAGAGGGACTTCTGCTTATGCCCTTCAGGATGCAGGCAAAACGCACTTTGTTCGAGTTACCGTCCCTGAAGGACTCGGGAAATTGCCAATTACTTTAACACTCATTCGCAGGGAGGGGGTCTTAGATGGCCCTCGCTTCGAGGTATTCCCCACAGGTAGAATTAAACTTGATTACCATTTAAAGGGTCATCCGGACAGAGAATTGACCCCCAATCAAATGGTTATGTTGCTTAAACTTGCAAATCGTGCACATTCTGTTCAGATTAAAGTGTTAAGCCAGCTTAAATCTAGACGATGACGCCCTTCTGGTGCAAGTAAGTGATTATCCTGGCTCTTAGTTTTCTGAGGGGCTTATAGCGGATTACCTTCTGCCTCTTGCCGGATTTGATGTTGGCGCGCTCCTCCTGCAAAGAAAGTTCGATCTCCTTAAGCTTGTTCTTGAGCTCTTCTTGGCTCATTTGCAACAAATCCCGTTTCCTTATTATTGCCATAACATCACAATGGTATAATCAATTACGCAGCTGGCTTTTCTTCTGGTTTTGCGTGTGTTTCAGGTTCTGCACTCTTGATCAGGTTCTCTGCTTCGTAAGTTGGCTTCTTCTTTACTGCCTTGAAGCCCTTCTTCTTCCTTTCAACGCGTGCCTTTGCCTCGAGCTTTGCAGCCGCGATTTTCGCCTTCATTCTTTCCTCGGCAGCCCTGGCCTCGAGATCCTCCTTTGTTGGCTCGCCAGTTGGCATCGCCTCTTCAGTTGAAGTATTTGACAATTTTTCATAATCGATTTTAATCGCATCAGGGAAAATTGTGCCAGGCCTTACGATTTTTGCTTTAATCCCGATTGCACCCGCTTTCAAGTATGCGGTCGCCTTCGCCATGTCGATCATCTTCAGCAGGTCGCCTGATTTCTTCATGTATCCCGAACGAGCCCTAAGCGTCTTTGCCTTCCCGCCCTTTCCAACCACCTTTCCGGCTGCGAGCAGCTCAACTCCAATTGCGCCGGATTCCATCACATCCCTCATATTGATTCGGAGAATTTGCTTGATATTCCCCTCGATTTCAATTTGCCTTGCGATTTTTTCTGCAACCAGCTTGGCATCCAATGAAGAGTTATCGACCTCGATAATATCCAGTTGGGGGTTGTCGATCAAAAAATCCTTTTCGAGCTTCTCAGTTATGCTCTTGACCGTCGCGCCCTTCTTTCCAATCACCAAACTGGGGCGTTTTACCCGAATTGCGATCCTTGTTGCCAGCGGTGTCTTTTGGATGTCGATGCTTGATACGCCCGCATTCTTCAACTCCGATTCCAGGTACCTTTTGACAAGGAGGTCGTTCATCGACTTTGCTAAAAATTTCTTTTCTGTTGCCACTCCATCTACCTCATGAAAAAAACTATTTCTTGGTTTCAGGCTTCTTTTGCCTGTCCGTTTCCTTCTTTGCGGCCTTATTCATGCGCTGCAAATCCTTCGCACTCCCCTTTGCAAGCACCAGTTCCGCCCTGCAGGTCTCATAATTCGCCCATATCGACTGCTTCCCGTATCCCAAAGTGATCGAGGAACCGAAATGCTGCCTGTACCTTCGCATCACATTCTGCTTGTACGCCGCACCCTGCCTTACTATGAGCGTATTGACATCAAGGCCCTTGAAATTCGCATTTGCTTCAGCGCTTTTCAAGAGGGTGAGTGTGATTTTTGCCTCTTTCTTCGGGAACCTCCCCTTCTTTCCGCCGAGCTGGCTGCGGTGCCCGAGATTCGCATTGAATTTCCGGTACCTGATTGGCATTTTCATGGAAATGCATTCTTCAAGGATTTTCTTTGCCTCCTTGATGGATCTCCCCTTGATTGCTGCTAGGATATTCGCAAGATCCTTGTAGCTCGCATCCATATCATACGCCTGCGCCCTCGCGACCTCCTTCTCATCTGGCACTTTGAATGAAAAACGGTACAATGTCATGTTTACTTCAACTCTACTGATTTGCTTCCCCTGGTTGCGCCGATACCCGGGCCGGAGTGCTTGACCATCTTGATTGGGATTGAGAATTCCCCAAGCCGCCTTCCGAGCATTGCCGGAGTGACAACAACAATTATCCATTCCTTCCCGTTATACACCTGGAACTGCCTGTCGAGCATTTCGGGGATGATGACCATTTCGCGCAGATGCGTCTTCACGGGCTTCTTGGGATCGGTTTTTCTCAATTTTTCTATGAATTTCTTGACCTTCGTTGCCATCCTCGTCATGCTGCGCCTTATTTTTGAAGGGATGTATTGCATGAATTTTTCCAGGGAAAGTTTCCTTACCTCCTCAACCTCCATTCCCTTGAAAGTAAATTTCTTTGCCATCTTATTTCACCAATGCATTTTTTGAGAGGGAGCGAGCAATCGGCTCAAGGGAGATCCTTCTCCCGCCGCCGATGTACGATTTATTTGCCATCTCGTTTCACCAATTAAGTTCTTCTTTCCTCCTCTTTTTCCGTCTTGCCCCGTTTCCTTCCAGTCCTGCTTGCAGCCCTGTGGCCGACATATTTTCCAGGCGGAGTGCCGCGTTTCCTCATGGAGCTCTTTCCGAAGCTCTTGCCTCCATGCGGGTGGTCGTATGCGCTCATTGCGCCTCCCCTGACCTTGGGCCAATATTTGTTGCGGGAATGCCACTTGTAATGCGCTGTGCCCGCTTTCTTCAGGGGCTTTTCTGTCCTGCCCCCTCCGCTTGCGATCCCGAGTGTCGCGCGGCAATTCCTGTCAAGCATCATTGTTTGTTTTGATGCGAGCTTGATTTCCACAAATCCCGTATCCTCATCGTGCGAAACTACTGATGCAAATGCGCCGGAGCATCTGGCCAGCTTGCCTCCATCATTCGGCTTCAGCTCAATATCGAATACCAGCGTAGAGTCCGGTATGTTTTCCAAAGTTGTGATGTTGCCAATGCAAATCTCGGCCGACTTGCCGATCTGGATGGCCTGGCCGATTTTCATCCCTTCCGATGCAAGGAGGTAAATCTCCTTGTTGTTTTCAAGCAAAATTTTTGCAAGCAATGTGTCCTTTGAGGGATCCTGGATGAAATCAATTACCTCCCCCCGCACCTTGTCGCCCTTGATACCCGGATATTTTGCATCCGATATGAAGCGATGGGTTGGCGTCCTATAGATGGGGCCTCCCTTTCCCCGCTTTTGTGAAATTATGACAGTTCCCATATATTCCCACTTAGATAAGCTTCAATTTTGCCGCCACGTCAGCGGCTGCGTTCTTCCTTCCAAAACTCACGATCGCCTTCTTTTTGCCGTTAAAGGAGTTGATCATGTTTATGCCCTCCACTTTCTCTGAATAAGTCTTGGAAATTTCATCTTCAATCTGCTTTTTTGTTGCGGTTTGCTCGACAATGAACACTAGCTTGTTCTCCTTTTCGATCATTCCCATGGATTTTTCGGTTGTGAGCGCATAAATGATTTTAGTCATACAAATCACACGTAAAGATTTTCCTTTGCCATCCTATTGATGGCGTTTTCAGTCCAGATTGTGAGCCTGCCCGCATTTCCGCCGGGAGCCAGCAATTCCGCATCGAGCATTTCAACCATGCAAACATCGACTCCGGGCAAATTCCTTGCAGC
>JAZDKC010000009.1:0-3199 GCA_043803465.1 Microcaldota archaeon | reverse complement strand
CTCGTATTTCCATCGCAGCGCTGGCGATGCAGATTTGGAAACTATTCGGAGCTATGTGCGCGAGGAGAACGACCCGAGGCAGCGCACCCTCACATCTTATTAACGGGGAAATCCTACGCCTTTAGGCGTAGGTAATTTAATTTATGGGGCAGTAAAAATAAGGATCGGTTATGCGGATACTTGAACTGCATTGCGACTTTTTCAGCTACAAGGCGGAAAAGAAGGCGCTGAAGAGCATCGGCGACCTCAAGGAGGAGGAGAAGGGGAAGAGGCTCGAGAACGTGCTAGTGATCCTGACCAGTGTTGAAGAAGGCGACACTGCCGAAGTTGCAAGGAGGGCAGCCGAGGAAGTGAAGAAGAACTTTTTGGAAGTGAAGGCCGCAACCATTATGGTGTACCCCTATGCGCACCTTTCCAGCAATCTCGCGAAACCCGGCGAAGCAGTTTACATCCTGAATGAACTGCATGAGGCTGTAAGGACATTCTGCCCACATGCGGAAAAATCGCCCTTCGGTTATTACAAAAGTTTCGAGCTGAAATGCAAGGGCCATCCGCTTGCCGAACTTAGCAAAACGATCACGAAGGAAACACTTGACCGTGCAGTTGGCAAGCTCGAAAAGGGAGCAGTGAAAGAGGTTGCAGTCGGGAAAGCCGGCGGCGACGAGGTAGTTTCCGAATCCCTAAAGAAGGAGGCGCAGGTGAAGAGCAAATTTTTCATACTATCCCCTGAAGGGGAGCTCATTGAAGCTGAAAAATTCAATTTCGGGAAATATGGCGACCTTGCGGTTTTTTCCGAATACGAAACCCGGAAGGACCGGTGCTATGCGGAAGAGCCGCCGCACATCAAGCTGATGAAGGAGCATGCGCTAGTTGATTACGAGCCTGCAAGCGACGCAGGCAATTTCAGCTGGCGGCCGAAAGGGGAAGTGATGAAGGTGCTAATTGAACGCGCCATCACCGATGTTGTCATTGAATATGGCGGCATGCAGGTGGAGACTCCCATAATGTACGATTATGCGCATCCCGCTTTGAAAAAATACCTCAACCGTTTCCCGGCAAGGCAGTACACGGTGAAATCCGACGAGAAGGATCTCTTCCTGCGCTTCGCAGCATGCTTTGGCCAGTTCCTGCTGGCAAAAACGCTAACGATTTCCTACAAGCAGCTTCCCATGAAAATCTACGAGCTCACGCATTACTCATTCAGGAGGGAGCAATCCGGCGAGCTTGCCGGCCTGAAAAGGCTTAGGGCTTTCACAATGCCCGACATGCACACTTTCTGCTCCAACCTGGAAATGGCGCGCGAAGAGTTCCAGAGGCAGTTCTACAAATGTTTCGACTGGAACACCGAACTGCAGATCCCCTTCGAGACAGCCTTCCGGGCGCAGGAGGATTTCTTCAAGGAAAACAAGGACTGGTATGTTTCGATGGTAAAATCCCTCGGCAAGCCCGTGCTGCTTGAGCTCTACAAGGAAAGGTACGCATATTTCATCACGAAATTCGAGATGAACTTCGTTGACAATGCAAAAAAGGCGTCCGGGCTTTCAACAGTGCAGATCGATGTTGAAAACGGGGAGACATTCGACCTTTCATACACTGATGAGAATGGCAACAAGAAGAGGCCGATCATTTTGCATACTTCCATTTCCGGCGCAGTTGAGCGGGTGATTTATGCGCTTCTGGAGCTGCAGGCGATGCGGATAAAGGAAGGCAAGGTGCCTATTTTCCCAACCTGGCTCTCACCCACGCAAGTCAGGCTTGTTCCATTATCGGACAAGCAGCTACCCTACTGCACCGAATTGCTGAAGGAACTGAAAAAGCACAATGTCCGCGTGGATTTGGATGACCGTGCGGAAACCATGCAGAAGAAAGTGAGGGACAGTGAGAAGGAATGGATTCCCTACACTGCAGTCATAGGTGACAAGGAAGCCCAAAGCGGGATGCTTTCAGTAAGGATGCGGAAGGAGGGCAAAAACGCCAATCTCACTCTTGTCGAGCTTGCCGAACTGGTCAGGAACGAATGCGTTAACAGGCCGTTCGAGAAGCTGCCCCTTCCGGACAAACTGAGCCTGCGGCCTGGATTCTGATGCATGAACGCTTTCCGGCAATTATTCTCCCGCATTTTATTGACCGCAGTGCACCATATTGAAGGATATTTAAACCGCTGTGCAGTTAATTTTTCAGGTGCAGCCGATGAAATTTGCGTGGCTCTTTGCATTTGCCCTCTTCATGCTTTTACTAATCCAGCCCATTTCCGCAGACTGCCTTTACATGAAGAACAAGGACGGCTACCCGCTTGGCATTATCCCCTCTGTTCTGAACATAACCGCTATTTTCGTGCAGCCGGAGCAGCAGAACCAGACGTTCAAGCTCTACATCGAATCCGAGGCAGGCACTTCCACCTCCATCGAATGCCGGGTTGACCTCTCAATTGAAAACGAGTCAAATGCGATGAAAGTCGAGCTTTCGAATTATTCGCTTGAAACCGGTGCCGCTTTCATCGAGCGGCCAATCAAGATCATCCTGACGCCCATAAACCTTGTCAACTTCCCCGAAATGGCCACTACGTACATTAAGATCACGGATGTGGACAACCGCAAGAATTTTGCCCTGCTCCCAATTTACAGCTACTTCAGATTCAAGCGCACAACTCCTACGCCTTCAGCGCAGCCAGTGCCGAGTGTGACAAAATCGCCAAAAAGCTCAATCCAGCCAACGCCAACGAACAGCACAAACATCATCAACAACCTCCTTACCTCGGTTGAAGACAGCTCCTCGAAGTATGTCATTGCGGTTGTTGCGTTCTTCTTCCTGGCTGCACTTCTCTGGATAGGCTTCAATTCCCTGCAAAGGGAGTGACTGGAAGGCATCAAAATGGCCGCCAAATCATTCAGGGACCGCGTTTTCCTTCTTGCAAAGCAGATTCCTGCGGGAAAAGTCGCCACTTACAAATCCCTTGCAATTGCAGCAGGCAATCCGAAGGCCGGAAGGGCAGTAGGCACGATAATGCATTACAACGACCGCAAAAAAACAGGCGTCCCTTGCCACCGCATTGTGAAAAGCAATGGCGATCCCGGAGGTTATTTGCATGGAAGAAAGCGGAAAATTTCGCTCCTTGCGAAGGAAGGCGTGTTTTTTAGGGAGGGCAAAATCGATTTAAGCGGATGCATGCATACTTTCCGTTAGGGAAGGATGTGGGTTG
>JAZDKC010000008.1:0-3337 GCA_043803465.1 Microcaldota archaeon | reverse complement strand
CTTCTTTCCTTCGGTAGTGAAAGTCACAGTTTTTCCCTTAAGCGCTTCCGCCTCCTTGCGGCTCTTCACGCCATCAACTATGAGTATCATATGCGTAGTTTTCTGCGAATGCCTGCTTCTCCTGTAATTGCTTATAACTGCCTTCATCTTTGAACACCTCGAAATAAGTATAAAGGTATAATGCGCTAATAACTAGCCTTTCTATTGTTCGATTTAAGCTATAAAAAGGTGCCGATTTGATGCTGGTTGATGATGAATGCATGCGGAAGCTGCTTCCCAAACTGGAGGCGCTAGCTGCGCATTTAAGGAGTGCGGTTGAGGGGGGGAAATTCTTCGCGATCCGGTACCATAATGATTGCGACGGCATATGCGCCGGCGTCCTGCTCTACAGGGCGTTAAAAGCGCTAGACCCGGAATGCGTCATACAGTCATTCCCATCGCAGATCGCGGTTTATGAAAGGGGCAGGGCATATGACGAGCTCGGAAGGCTGAATGACCCGCGTGACACGGTTTTCATCCTGGTTGACCACGGCGCCAACCCCGAAAGCATCGCTTCCTTGAAAATGCTCCGGGAAGCCGGTGCAGAAATCATCATCCTCGACCACCATCCTTTCGATAGGCAGGCTGAAAAACTCGCGTCCTTCTTCATCTCTCCAATGATGGCCGGCGGCAATTCTTCCCATACCGCGGGTCTTCTTTGCTACGAACTTGCAAAACTGCTTGATCCTGAAGGGGTCGATGAGAAAATAGTGAAATACTCGCTCCAGTCGGATAAAAGCGAATTCGCCGATAAGGGAATTGAGCATAAGGAGGCCGTTGCAATTGATTACATCTCCACTTTCGAGGAGCTCGACCTCCCTTTTTACGACGGCGCATTTGACAACAAGGAAATGGTTGATGAGGCTTATTTGCAGGCAAAGGAGAAAATCGGGAAAGCGCTCCTGCAATCGGAGCATTATACGGAAACAAGGGATTTCGGCGGCTATTCCGCGGTTATTGTCAAAATATCAAAATTCCTCAAGAAAGGCGATTACCCGCCGCGGGGGAAAATAATGAACGAGATTATCGCAAAGAAGGGAAAGGAGCTTGGGGGGAAGCCCATAGTCTGCCTCGGCATCATCGAGGATTCCATATCATTCAGGGCCAACAAGCCGGTTTTGGAAATGGGCTTTGATGCGAATGCGCTCATAAACGAGCTCAAAATTATTTTCGGGAGTGAAATCCAGAACGGCGGCGGCCATTCCGCTGCTGCTGCATTGCAAGCGAATTCAACCGCAATCCCCGCGATCGAGAGGGAAATACTATTGCTGATTGAAAAGCAGGTAGGGAAAAAATAAAAACATCGATCGGAATCAATTGCCTATGCAGGCAATGGGGGAAGATCATCCGAACCACCCGGCGGGATAGTTGCTAATGGTGTTGCAGTTGGTGAATTGTCAGAAGGGGGCAATGGGGGCAAGTCGTCGCTCGGTGAAGGGGTGATTATCGGAGGGCTGACTGCAATTGTAGCTGCAGGCGAGACGGTTATTTCCGGCTGAATTGTGGGAGTAGGCGTGACTGGCTCCATGCATCCTACAAGCAGCAGGGATGTAGCTAACAAAACCAATGCGGCGTTCATGATTATCACTTTGTTTGAAATTTGGCTGCGCCAGCTTATAAATCAGCGCCCGTATTCGCACCATTCATCGTAGTAGATGTCTTTCGGGTCGTACATTGAAGCGCTTGTGCTCCAGATTTTCACTTCATCTATTATGCCTATAAGCCGGTCGATGCCGTTGATGTGCGAGCCAATGTACAGGTCATTATTGCCGGATACTTTGTTCCTGCTCGTTTTCGTCCTCGAAATCGTCTGCCCGTTCACTCTAAGGTTGAGGTAGGCGCCGTCATATTCCATTTCCATCTTGTACCAGTTGCCCGGAACGAATTCGATGTCCCCTGTTTCGTGGCCTGCATAACTGCCCCCTCCGTACCTGAAGCCCGGAAGGTACGCATTCGCATGCTGGTCTATCCCTGCGCCGAAATCTATGGTGCTGAGTATCCTCCCATTGCCCTTCTCATCATGGCCGTTGGCAAACCTGAAAATATATTCTCCTTCCTTGCTGACCATTGTCTGGTAGCTTCCTGACCACGTGTTGGGGTCCGTAATCGGCTGGAACCACAATTCGATCAGGTAACGGTCGCCCAAATTAAGCGCGGGGTTGCTTGGAATCCTTACGTAGGAGTTGCCATTGAACATCAGTGCTTTCCCGGATTTTCCTTCCACCCATATGGGATTCGTAGCAGTTGCCTGAAGGCTGTTGGTGGAGGATTTCAGCACGTTGCCTGAGCCTTCGTCGAAATTGAGGTCCAGCATCAGCTGTTTCTGGGCGGTAGTTTGCACCAGCTCGCACTGCTCTAGCTTCCTGCTCTTGCACATGTAATTGCCGTATTGCCCCCCCTGGATGACGCGCAAATCGATCGTCTGGATGTTCTTCACGGGATCATCAAGCGTGAGCCCCTTGTATTCCGCAGAGTTCACATCAATGTTCAGTGACTCCGCCTGCGTCATTATACGGTCAGTTGTGCAGTCCCTTATTGTCCGGTGGAGAATGGTTGGCTTGTATGGCTGAGGGCTGGGATAAATTGTCGGGTAATAAGTGGGCCGTATTGTCGGGTAAACCGTCACGATTGGCTGCTCAGTCGGGAAGGGCGGCATTTCTTCGTTTTCTGAAAGCATGCAATTGGCAGCTACTTTCACGAAATACCCTATTCCGGGAATCAGCGTGGACGCTTTTTCATACTGCTTCGCGTATGCATTGTATTTCCATGGCCCGGAAGTGATCGTGCATGTGCCGGTCATTAAACTGAAGGTGACCTCGCTCGAAGATGCACCAATCTGGTTCCAGCCCGCATAAAGGTATTTGGAGTTAGCATCAACTTTCTCGTTTCCCTCGATGGTGATGCTGCAGTCCCTGCTCGCCTTGTACCAATAGCCAAGGAAAGGCGCACCAGTCCCCGTGCCTCCAAGCACCCACGTCTCCCATTTTGCCGAATTTCCCGGATCGTAGTGCATAAGTTGTGTGGAATCGCATGTGTTCCTCACAATTTTGATTGTAGGGTAGGATCCGCCGCCATTCTCGTAATAGAGGCGCATAAGGTAGGGGAAGGAAATCATGTTCCAGCCCTTGCGCAAATTGAGCGTAATAGAATATGCGGATGCCGAATCATCATCCGGCAATGGCGGCATCTCATCATCCACTATGCAATTCGAGGGATTCGCATATTTGCTCGAACAGGGGAATATCGGAACCATTTTCTCGGAAGTAGTAGTAGCCTTAATTGCAACAGCTACTCCCCC
>JAZDKC010000007.1:0-3426 GCA_043803465.1 Microcaldota archaeon | reverse complement strand
GCGGATTTCCATCAAAATGCTCTGCGAGCCCTTGTGCTTTGGGCAAAACCTAAGCATCTCCTGCAGTGCCGCAAGCTTTTCCTCGCGCGCCCTGGCCGCATGGTACCTTCCTTCAGCGGCATAATATTCCGGTCCGGCGTTAAGGGAAGCCATTCAATCACATTGAGATCAGCAATATTCCAAGCAATATGCCAGCAATTGATACGATCTGGAATCTTTTAAGCCGTTCATTCAGGAACAGGTATGCGAGTATCACCGCGAATAAGGGGTAGATGGAGGAGAGAGGTGCAAGAAGTGAAGTATATACCGTAGCTGCTGCAGCATAATAAATGACATTTCCAATCGCATCCACGCTCGCAAATATCGAGGGGATGAAATTGCGTTTCCTAGATGGAAGGAATTTTTTTCCCGAGATTAGCACAAATAAGGTTGTAAAAATCAGAGTGAACATGACGTGTGAAAGGACGGAAACTTGTGGCGGGTATGCTTTTGCAAATGGCACAATCATTATGAAGCCAATGCCCCAGCAAATCATCGCTCCGGTCGCTCTCAGGGAATCCTGGTCAAAGATTATCTTACTCAGATCAAGCGAGCCCAACGATAAGATGAATACGGAAATTACAATAAGTAGTGCTCCCAGAATTTGGAGAATGGAGGGTGTTTCTCCTAAAACCACCATCCCTAATAAGAGGGTTACAAGGCCGAACGATCCGCCGATGGAACTGATTACGGATACCTTCCCCTCCCGGAGAGAGAGGAAAAAAAGCCACCAGCCAAAAGCCCACAAAAAAGCAACGGGCGCGATTCCGAAGATTATTGTAAACGGTGCATATCCTACGGGGGGGGAGAGAATATTATAGGCAATAAGGATTAGAAAACCGAAAAAGGCGGATATATGGATTGGCACGTAATTCTTTTCACGAGTCGTTGCGATTTTTGCAAAGAAATCGGCTACCCCCCAGCATAACGCGACGCCCAAACCCAACAGGATTCCTTCGGATACCATATCGTTTAAAACACCTCTTGAAGATTTATTAACGGTGCCATTTGCATGAAAACGATTCTGAAGGGAATGGGGACGAGCGAGGGGAAGGCGCAGGGGAAGGTGAAAATAATCGAGAGCGCGGACGACCATTTCAAATTCAGGGAGGGCGACATTCTGGTTACGAGGATCACCGACCCCACGATGACCGTTTTGATGAACCGCGCTGCTGCAATAGTGTGCGACATCGGCGGGCTCACATCCCACCCGTCCATTGTTGCAAGGGAGATGGGGATCCCATGCGTTGTGAACACCAAGGAGGGAACTAAGAAGCTTAAGGATGGGGAAGAGGTATTGGTCGATGGAAAAAAAGGCGAAATCTGCAGGTTGGATTGATGAATGGCTAAAGAGCATGGCAAAAGGCCAGGCGAGCCTGCAGGAGCCCGATTGGAGGCCGCTAAATATCTGGAGGCTGGAGCCGTACTTCGGCGATTTTTGGATTGAGAAGTGGCTGGGGGCGATTGAAAAAATCGGGAGGGAAAAAATCCCCCTAAAAGTGCTCGCGCATTCGGTCATGCCTTCGGTTTGGAGGAAGGAATTCAGGTTCCTGATGTATCACGCGAAAATCTGGGGGTTCGCGAAGAAGGAGCGCCTGAAATTGATTGATTTCTTCAATGAAATGCTGTTGCATTGCTATAAAACTGACCCTTATGGCTTGAAATCCAATAAACCGCATTCGGAAGAGCAGCTGGATGAGATTTTCCGGATGCATTTTCGTAAAACCAGCCCTCAACTTACTAAAGAAGTGGTGCGCTTATCCTCCAGCTGCCCTGCACTTAGCTGGAGCCTGTATACCGATTTCTATTATGCGGGTGCGTTCGAGCAGTTCGGTGTGTACGATGCGGGAAAGAAATTCGGGAAGGGAGCAGCACTGATTGTAAAGAAGTTTGGGCCTTACCTTTGCACGGAATTATGGCCGGAATCGCGGAGATTCAGGTACAATAACGTGATGGTTTACTCGATTTACAGGAATGTACGCGGGTATTTCGATATAATCAATCATTTTATATCAAGTGAGAATCTGGCGGAGAAGCTCACGCATTTCATTGTGCTGGCAGACGGGAAGGAAATTGCTGATTCGGATGAATTGCATAAAATTCAGATGCAAATTGCGGAATATGCTGCGGAGCAGTTCGAGAATGTGAGCAACCTCTCCTTCGAGGAGCAGAAGATCTATTGCGCGGAGGCGAAATGGCACCAATTCAAGGATTTCTTTGCGCTGCTGCACGAGGGCTGGAAGCCGCCGGAGGAATTCTACGAGAGGGTAAAGGGAAAAGAGCTGCTGAAAAGCCCAACGCCAAAATTCGAATCGAAAGAGGAAGCGAAAAGGTTCTGGATAAACCTGTTCGATCCGAGGAGGGAGCTCCGGAAGGAGGAAGCGGATTGCTGGAAAAACTGGAGGGGGCAATACGAATAGTGATGAAAATGAAAAAACATGCAGAATACCCCGATTGGATGGGGAAATGGCTCAATTCCCTGGTAAGGGGAATGGGTGCAATGGATGAGGCCACTTGGTCGCCGTTTGATATCTTCAGGTTCAACCCGTACTATTCGGATTTGGCAGTCACAAGGATGGGCGAGGCAGCATCAAAACTGGAGGAGAAAAATCCGGATTTGGGAAAATTAGCCAAGCATCTGAATTCCCCCCAGGTCACGAGGGTCGAAATGTATCTGGCGGCCACGGATTTGAAAGCAAGCGGAATGAATAGGGAAAAAATTGGCCCCAGAATTTTCGAATTTTACAATAGGGTCCTCCACGTGCAGTGCAAAAGGGATTATTATGGGGAGAATTCGAGCTATGTGCATTCGGACGAGGAATTGCGGGAACTCGTGGAAAAGGTTCCATGGGAAAAAGGGAGCTTTGAAAATGGCCGCGAGATTGGCAGGTTGATCAACTCGCTCTCCGAACTGTCATGGTCGCTTTATTCGGATTATTTTTACCCCCGAAGCTACAAGAATCTCGGGCCTTATGCGGTGAATTTGGCCGGCAGGAAAACGCTGATAGTCCGGGAATACACCGATTGCAAACCGATTGAAATTTGGGGGGAATCCCGGCTTAACCCCGCAAAACACGTGAAAATACTGACGGCTTACAATCCGGCCGCAGGAATAGGGATGGACTGGATCGAGCACATTTATGCCAAGAAAAATCTTCCGCGGAACTTGACGCATTTTGCCATCTGGGCGGATGGGAAATGGCTGGGAATGGATGACGCAATCGAATTGAGGCATAAATTCGAGGAGTGCGCAGCTGAGCAGTTTGAGAGGTTTTCGAATTTGCCGTATGAGGAGGTAAAAAAGAAATTGATCACATTTAGATATTACGAGTTGAAGGAGTTCTACACGGAATTGGGGATGGAATGGAGGCCGACGAAGGAAATGCT
>JAZDKC010000006.1:0-16365 GCA_043803465.1 Microcaldota archaeon | reverse complement strand
TTGATCGGCTCCAGCAATGCAATTTATATCATCTCCCCGAACGTCCGTTTGGAAACGATGGACAAGGGCTCGACCGGAAGGCACCTGCTTGAATTTACCCAGGTGGATTTCGAGATCAAAGGGAGCACTGCCAAGCAAGCGCTGCATTTTATTGAGGAATTGTTAGGACGGATTTTATCGAGGGTGAACTCAGATTGCGCAGAAGAGCTTGCGATTTTCGGCCGAAGCCTTGGAATCCCTAAGATGCCCTTCTCAATTTACGATTCGTCCGATTTGCAGAAGGAATTCGGTTTTGATTGGGAGCACATAATTTCCTCCCGCTCAACTGGGCC
The DNA here is from genome assembly GCA_043803465.1 of Microcaldota archaeon. Lineage (GTDB taxonomy): Archaea > Micrarchaeota > Micrarchaeia > Norongarragalinales > SBBD01 > JACRGC01. The sequence goes on along the minus strand of JAZDKC010000006.1, from coordinate 16,033 downwards.
GGTCTGGGCGATGAACCACGAGCGCGAATTCTACGACAAGGAGGATCCGGAGAAGCCGCTTACATACCTGAACTATGACCTGATTTACCCCGAAGGATTCGGGGAAGCGCTTTCCGGAGCTGAAAGGGAGCACGAATACGAAAGGATTTTGGAGAGGATGCATCGGAAGAAGATGGATCTTGAGCCCTACAATGCATATTTGGAGGTTGCGCGTGCGGGCTTGCTTCATCCATCTGCCGGTGCGGGTTTCGGGGTGGAACGGCTGGTGAGGTATATTTGCGGCGTAAAAAGGATAGAGGATGTTTCGCCATTCGGAAAGGTGCCGGGGGGAAAGTTTGTTTTTTAGATTTTGATCATATTCCCTGAAATTTGAATTTTCCCCTCCTCGTGCATTGCAAGCACGGCGGCCAGGATTGCAGCCTTCGGAAGCGGCGAGAATAGCGGATTGACGCCCCTGATAAATTCCGGATTGTTTGCGGCAATTGTTGCTTCCTCCAAAGAAATTTCCTGCTTTTGATGCTTGCTCCTAAATCCCCTCAAGGCCTGCACAAGCATTCCAAGCGCATATTCCGGGGGGATCCGGTTGTGCTTTTTCAAGGGGGCATAAACCAATGCAGTTTTGTTGTATGAAAGCTGCGCGCAATCAAAGCAGAGGGTGCGCAGGTTGTGGATGCTGTTCGTCCCTCCGGCAGCAGAAGGGGTAATATGATGGATCTTCAGTTCCACTCCATCTTCAGCCCCGCGCCTGCAGGTGATGCACTGATTCTGGTCCCTAAGGAAAATTTTGAACATCGTTGAGGCGGGCAATTTGAACATGCGGATCATGATCGTATGCAAGCGGAAATATATTAATCTGCCTAAGTGCTAATCTTTCCCATGTGGGTCGCGGAATTCAGGGTTTGGTTGAAAAATCGAAGTAATATTCCTATTTAATTTGCAAATCAAATTAAGAGGGGTAGAGGCGACTACGAGTAGGGGAGATATCTCCCCTAGAGGTGTCAAGTATGTGGGTCGCGGAATTCAGGGTGTGGCACGAGACGAGCGAGACGATGAAGCTTACTGCGAAGTATGACGTAGTTGTCACGAGCATTTACCTCAATGAATATAAAAAAGGCGGAAAAACATTCGTCACCAAGGCGCTTGCGGTTTACGGCCCGGATTGGAAGGAATACATCGCAGAACTTAGCAGGGAACTCAAACGATACCACATCCGCAAAATCGAGGGCAACCACATCTATTTCACGCTCCCCGCGAAAGCATATGCGTACCACACCCTCGTCTTGGGCGAGGATGTGTTCTTCGTGAAGCCGTTCATCCTAAAAGGCGGCTACGAGTATTGGTTCGTCGGAAGCTGGGATAAGAAAAATTTATTGCGCCTGAAGGACAAAGTCGGCAGGAAGAGCGAGCACGCAAAAATCCAGCTCCTGAAATTGAAGGAGCAGCCTGTTGATTTCTTCATCCCTGATGTCCTTGAGAAATTGCCCGAAAAAAGAAGGGATGTGCTCAAGAAGGCGGTTGAATTGGGGTATTATTCGTTCCCGAGGGGAATAAATTTGAAGCAGCTCGCAAAAAGGCTGCAGCTCTCGCCCGCAACACTCCGGGAGCACATGAGGCTCGCTGAGAATGAGCTCATTCCAATGGCTGTTAGGCAGATGCACGAAGTTTTCTGAGCAACAGGAAGGGGCTGCTTCCAAGGGTATCGTTGAGCGATGCTCAACTCATCGCGAAGCATGCTTCACGATAGCCGAGGAAACCTCGTTTCCCCTAAGACGCATAACCGCGCATGCGTGGGTAAATGGTTTTAAACAGATTTCCTTAGAATGATATGAAAGAGGAAAAAAATGAAGGTCAATAGCGCAGCAGAGCTGCGCACATTCAACGACGGGGATAAGTGGATGCTAGCGGAGGACATCCCCGATCTCGACTTCTATTTCGCGCAGGTTTGGACGCGCGCTTTCGTAAATGACATGGAAAATTCTGTCGGCACCAATTATTGCAAGGTTCTCACGATTTTCAATGGGATGCGGATCCGTTTCAATTACGGGGAAAAGGACAACGAACGCTTCTCAAGGCACGTTTTTGGCATGATCGAGGAGGATCCCGAATTCGGCGACAAAATCAACGAGCAAATCAAGAAACGCTCCGATGTGCTGGCGAAGCAAACTGAAAAATTCTGGGGAAGGGATGCGCAAAAAATGAGCAATTCGCAACTATGGAATTTTTTGTCCGAATCCGACCGCTTGCATCACTGGCTCTACGAGTATGGCTGGCTCTCAAACGTTACGGACATGTTCCTCCCGCTTTTCACAACCAAGATGCGCGGATACCTGGAAACCAAATGCAAAAGCGAGGAGGAAATAAGCGCGCATTTCGTCACGCTAACCTCCCCGGAGGAGGAAACTGTTGCCATGAGGGAAACCAAAAGCTTCCTTAGAATTGCGATGAAAATCCAGAATGATGAATATCACAAGAAACTTTTCGTTGCAGGAAAGAATTTGAGGGCAAAGTCGAGGGGGGAAATCAAGCGCCTGATCGATGAGCACTATTTGAATTATGTCCATTTGAAATTCATGTACCATGGCACAACCGAAAGCCTCGATGCTGAGCCTTACTACCGGCAATTCTCAGAGTTCATCCAGGAAAATCGGAATGCGGCTGAAGAGCGCGTGAAGCTGGATGAGGAATTCAAGTCGAAAGTCTTTGAGAAGGAGGCGCTTTTCAAAAAACTGAAAATCGACCCTTATTACCGGCACCTTTTCCGCATCTTCTCGGAATTCATGGTCACGAAGTGGTACCGCAGGAACGCGCAGATTCTCACATGGTATCATCTGGACCCGATTTTCAGGGAAATCGGGAAAAGGAATGGGTTGACCGCGAATCAGGTGAGGTTCATGCTCCCTGAAGAAATCATGGAAATGCTTCTAAATAAAAAAGTAAACAAGGCCGAAATCCGGGAAAGGTGCAAGTTCTGCGCCCTTTATACCGAGGAGGGCCGCGAGTACGTTTGCATCGGAAAGGAGGCGAAGAGGCTGGAAAAATTGATAGAAACGGAAGCACTGGGGGAAGTGAATGAGCTTCACGGTCAGTGCGCTTGCCTCGGAAAAGCGAAAGGCAAGGTGAAAATCATCCAGGGCGCAAAGGATATGCGCAAAATGCAGAAAGGGGACATCCTCGTTGCATATGCAACAGACCCGGATGTTGTTCCCGCAATGAAAAAGGCCGCTGCAATCATCACGGACCAGGGCGGCGTCACGTGCCATGCCGCAATAGTCTCGAGGGAGATGAACATTCCCTGCGTGATTGGCACCAAGATTGCCACGAAAGCATTGAAAGACGGCGATCTGGTCGAAGTGGATGCGACGAGGGGGGTTGTTAGGAGAATAACGGGTTAAGCGGCGAATTCTGAATTCGCCCTAGCCAGACAAGTTTTTATTCCGTTCTTGCTAATTACGTTATGTTCTTCGACGAGGAGTTTGAGGAGGATGAAGCGAAAAAACTGAACATGACCCTAGCAAAAACAATCCTGCTGCACGTGGTTTTCATTCTTCCCATCGCATACCTCTTCTTCTTCTCAGCCAACCGCGTCTTTTCTGTAAACCCTTACGCCTGGATCTCCGTCATTTTGCATGAATTCGGCCATTTCCTTTTTAGGCAGCTAGGAGGCGGCAGCCTCTACCCGCATGTGCTTGGAGGGACGCTCACGGAATACCTTGCCCCTGTAATAATGATCATTTTATGCCTCAGATCAAGGAGCTATTCTGCACTCGCATTGATTTTCATCGCATGCATCGGGACTAACCTGCCGTACACTGCAAATTACATGGAATCAGCAAGCCACCCTTTCGGATATAGTTATTTGAGCGGTGCTCCATTGACCGTATCGAACCACGATTGGTTTTACCTGCTTTCGAGATGGGGGGTTTTGGGGCAGGAGAGCACAATCGGAGCACAATTGCGGCTTGTGGGGGAGGTATTGATGCTTTTGGGAATCATGGGTTCGACGATTGGATTGGTCATATTGCTGAAACACAAGCCCGCAAGTTTCTGGGAACTGCTTCTTCTAGGCGGCGGAATTTCCGGCCTGTTTTTCCTCGTGACGATGCAATTTCCACAGTTAATACTGGCGTTGATGATCCTTGTTGTCCCCGCATCGATAGTTGGGTTTACTGCGCTAATGCAGAAGCGCAAGGCGAAATAAGCCCCATCAGCCCGCCTTCAGCCTCCTTTCACGCCTTCTCCTGAACTCTTGCCTCCTTCTCCTCCACCTGCCACACAACATGGATGCGCACCCCGTATTCGTTACACCTGCGTTTCACACCTTCAGGGATACATCGGAATCCCGTCAGTCGGGCCGCCGTTGCCTCCCCAAAGCAATGCAACTATTGCCAAAAGCAACAAGATTCCGTCCATATTCCTCGCCTCTGATATCAGAAAGCAGGAGTTTCATATAAGGTATTGTTGTCTTGCATGAGACGACACTTTCACCACCAAATAGGTTATAAAATAACGGGGAACTTTGCATCTGCAATGATTTTACCCGCAAGAAGGGGGAAATTTTTGAAGGATGTGCTCGAAATTGCAAAATCAAATATTTCCGAAAAGGACGACATGGTGCAGAAGGGCACGGGATGGATGCTCCGGGAGGCCGCGAAGCTGCACCAAAAGGAAGTATTTGATTTCCTGATGGTGCATAAAGATGCCGGCAGAACCCTGCTAAGATACTCGACTGAAAAATCCCCCCAATCTGCGGGCAAAGGTAATGAACCGATGCCTATCGAAATTCCCCCCTTAATTCTTAGGCAAATATATTGGACCGATGCGCAAAAAATTTCCCGCGATATTCAAGGCCCAACGCATTCCATTAATTATTTGGCGAATAGCTGCATTTATAAAAAGCGAGCAGCCTAATCTATCCTTCTCATGCTACTATTTCCAAACCAATAAGGTGTTTTAATGCCGTTTTCAAAATTGGGCATAAGCCCGAACATAATGCGCGCCGTGAAGGAGCTCGGCTTCGAAAAGCCAACAGGCATCCAGGAAAGTGCGATCCCGTTGATGCTTCAGGGCGAAGACCTGATAGGGCAGGCTAAAACCGGAACGGGAAAGACCGCCGCTTTCGCCATCCCCATTTTGCAATTGCTCCAGTCGAACAATAAAGTCCAGGCGTTGGTGCTCGAGCCTACGCGCGAGCTTGCATTGCAGGTCGCAGCGGAATTCCGCGAGCTCGGCAAATATTCGCCGCATTCTGTTGCCTCGATTTACGGCGGGGAGGATATCCAGCGGCAGATGCGCGAACTCCAGCGCGGCGTGCAGATAGCGGTTTGCACACCCGGCAGGCTGCTCGACCACCTGGAACGCAGGACAATTGACCTTTCACAAGTTCATTTCGTAGTGTTGGATGAAGCGGACCGCATGCTCGACATGGGTTTCATTGACGATGTGAAGCGCATCCTATCGCATCTTCCGCCAAAAAGGCAGATGGTTTTCTTCTCTGCAACAATGCCCGATGAGATTGCGAACCTTGCCCAGCAATACATGCAAAGCCCGCAAATTTTGAAAGTGAGCGCGGATACGCTTACAGTTGACGAGGTGACGCAATATTTCACCATGTCGGACCCCCGCCATAAGCTGCAGATATTATTGCATCTCCTGGCAACGAAAAAGCCCAAATCCTCGATTATCTTCACGCGCACAAAAAGGGGCGCGGACAATTTGTTTTATTCCCTGACAAGGAACGGACTGCACGCAACCCTCCTGCACGGGAACCTCACGCAGGCAAAGCGGGAACGGTCGATGCATGCATTCCGCCACCAGCATGCGGATATTTTGGTTGCAACGGACATTGCCGCAAGGGGGATTGATGTGGAGAATGTGGCGTTGGTTGTCAATTACAACATGCCCGAGGATGCGATGGTTTATGCGCACCGCATCGGCAGGACTGCAAGGGCAGGAAAACTCGGGGAAGCGCTGACATTCGTGACAAATATTGAGGAAAAGCGCAACATCGAGCAATTTGCGCAGGCGCTCAAGTGCACCATTTCCGAAATGAAGGTTGAAGGATTGCAGCTTCCAACCCTTCCGGCAGCAGAGGAGTACCGGGGATTTGGAAAGCGGCCCGAGGGATTCGCAAGGCATTCGGGCGAGGGCGGGTACAGGGGGCATTCGCGTGGTGGCCCGGGAAGGGGGCATAGTGGAGGCGGAAGGGAGCATGGCGGCTCGGGCAGGTCGCAGGGCGGGAGAGGAAGCTACGGGCAAAGATCCAATTTCCGCTCAAGCAATCGCGAAGGCAGCGGAGCGCCTCACCGCCAAAACCGGAATCGCAGGCCGTAGTTTTTTTGTTTCCAATGAGTTTTTAATGCCATTTCATTAATTTTTTTTGGGGACCCGCATGCTTGAGATTATCAATTTCTTTTCCACCATAGACGATCTCCTATTGGTGCTAGGGGTGCTGATCATCGCATGGGGCGAGCCGGTCTGGGGCCTTATCTCGATTGGCCTGGGCCTTGGAGTCATGTATGCAAAAGGAGAAATACTAGTTCCGATACAATAGCTGCGGGGGGTGGCCGTTACGGAAATACTCGATTTCGAAATGCTTGACGATGTGCTGATACTCGTCGGAATCCTCGTTTACTTCCTGACCGAGGATATGCCTGTTTCCCTGGTGTTGATTGCAATGGGAATACTGGTCATGGCCGCAAAAGGCGAAATTGGCGTTTCAGTTCCGAAAAAGACCCGGAAATCTGCTGATGACGACGGAATGGACGAGCAGTTCGATGAGGCTGATTCGGGTTACGATGAAGCCGGGGATGCTGCCGGCGATGATGCGGATGGGGATGACGGAGATGCCGATTAACGGCTACTTCGGTTTCAGGTCCTTGAACGCCTTGCCTGCAGCTTCAGTCCAGAATGAGGGCAATGCGTTTGCAATCATGCCCCTGAAATCATCCGAATAAACATAGGTAATTTTCTGCTTTTCTTTCCCGTATTTTTCAAACAGCCCCTTTGCACCTTCGTATACCTCCTTGATTTTTTTCCTCTCAAAATCCTTTTGCAGCAAGGAGCTTTTCCGAAGCAGCAAATAATCCGCCTGCCTTATCGCATTAACGTCCAGGTTCGCCGAGTTTTGGGAGATGAACAATATTGAAAGGTCCTTATGCCTTGAAATCAGGAGCAGCTCGCTTAGGATTTTATTCGCATCGCTCATTGCCTGCCTTGCGGAAAAGACGATCCCTCCCTCATCCACTAGCACGAACGAATTGTTCTCTATCAATTCCGTTTTATCCACTACTTTGATCCAGGACGGCAAGCTTTCCTTCAAAAAGCCCAATGCCGCAACTTTCCTCCCCCTTTTCGCGTGCACGTTCTCCAGGATCCTCATTCCCAGAGCGCTCTTGCCAGTTCCCCTTGCGCCCAGGATGATTCCCACAGTGCTCTTCGAATTCAGGAGATAATTTTCAAATTGCTTGAAATCTCCTGTGCTGCTTTCGAGCACATCGAAATCCGAATATTTCGCCTGCATTCTAGGGCGTTTCATATCTTCAGCTTTTTCAGCGCCCTTTTGCGCGAGCTTATTGATGATTTTTCCCAGCGCCCAAACCATTGCCCCAAACGCCTTCCGGAAAGGCCAGCCGATGATCCTTGCCATTTTGTACCATTTGCCCTCGGAATTCTTTTTCATATGATAACCAGTGTCAAAGCTGGTAAAAAGGCTTGTGCTTTAAGTCAAATTTCCTTATTCCCCTATGATTTTCACAATCACGCGCTTCCTTCTTTTTCCATCGAACTCGTAGTAATGCACGCGTTCCCATGGGCCCAGATCGAGTTTTCCCCCCGTAATTGGCAAAACCACCTGGTGGCCCATGATGGTGCGCTTCAGGTGCGCATCCGCATTCGGGTCAGAAGTATGATTGTGCTTCCAATCGGCTGTAGACGGTGCAAGCTGCTCAAGCCACTTCCCAAAATCCTCGTAAATCCCGCTCTCCTCATCGTTCACGAAAACAGCAGCTGTAATGTGCATCGCGGAAACCAGGCAAAAGCCCTCCTTCACTTTGGATTCATGCACGCATTTTTCCACTTCATCAGTAATCGGCACAATCTCCCGGAGCTTCTTCGTCTCGAACCACAGGTATTTTGTGTAGGATTTCACCCAATCACTTCGTCCTCTCGAAAATGTCCTTCTCAAGGTTCTTGTGCACTTCGTTCCAGCGGAAGATCTCCCCATTCATCGTGATGAATATCCCCTTCGGGAGGGTCTGCACCCTCGTGATTGCCGCGCCAAGGTTGAACAATGCATCGCTATCCTTCTCGGAAAACGGGATTGCCGAGCCAGTAAGAACAATTGCCTTATTCTTTACCCGCACACCCAGGTATTTTGCAGTCATCGGCATCGTGAATGTGCCATGGGTAATTATGATCCTGTCCTCCTTCGCCTCCAGAATCCTCTCTAGTATGTACCTGCGGTCCAAATCCGTGATTTCCCTGCTGTCCTTCATCATCAGCGTTTCCACCCTAACATCCAATGTTATCCTTGCGCGTTTAAGCATCTCGGGAATATGCGTCATGGGCTTTTTCGGCCGTTTTGTCAGATCAATATCGTCTATGCTTCCCCCAGTCACCAAAATCAGGATCCGTTTATTCTCCATATCCTTACACCTCATAAGCGAAATAATCGTCCCACGGGTTTTCAAGTTTCATCATCTGCGCGATTGTCAGATGCTCCAAACGCCTCCTGAACGGCCGCATCGAATTCCCATGCGCGGATATGGCGACATTCACCCTGTTCCTTTTCATCCATGGTAGCAATTCATCCATGAACTCAAAAACCCGCTTCTCCACCATTGGCATGCTTTCCCCGTGCGGCGGCCTGCTGTTGTAATCCCTCCTGAGAATGTGCAATTTTTCCCCCCCATATCTTTTCTCATAAGCGCGGTGGGAGCTCCCGCTCACATCCCCGTAGCTCCTCTCAATCATTCGGTCATCATTGAAGATTCGCGTGCATTCCGGGTGATATTTGAGAACTGCATTAAGGGTATCGATTGATCTGGAAAGATGCGTATGGATTGCCACTTCGAATTTTTTCGTTTTTAATTTCTCCGCGACTTTTTTTGCCTGCCCAATTCCAAATGGCGTCAATTTTGAGTCCCTCCAGCCGGTGAAGAATTTGTTTTTGTTGTAATACGTCTGCGCATGCCTGAAAAGGAATATTGTAGGCGATTTGCTGCTTCCCTCAATAGCAACCTGCTTCCACTTGTCCACGCGCCATTTGCCGTAATCCATAAATCCGTTAGCGCTTGAAGCTCTTTAAGGCTTTCCCATAAGGGTAGATATTTAACTGATTTCTCTCTTGTTATTACTGAGTTGAAGGGGGTGGTGGGATGGTCCTTGCAGCAATCAAGAAGCGCAGGTCGGTTCGAGAGTTTTCGCCTAAGAAGGTTCCTGAAAAGGCAATATTGGAGATAATCAAAGCGGGGCAATTCGCTCCTTCCGGAAAGCATAATGGCGCAGTCGAGTTCATCATAATTAAGACTGAGCAGATGCGTGCGAAACTCGCAGAATACCTGCAGCAGCCGTTCATATCCCAAGCTCCGTTGGTAATTGCGCCGGTCACCGACACCTCAAAATCCAGGTGGATATGCCAAGATCTTTCCGTTGCATCCGAGAACATGTTCCTGCAGGCAGCAGAATTGGGCCTCGGAACAGTTTGGAAAAACGTGAGCGAAGAGCAGTGCGAGGAAGTGAAGCGCATTCTTGGGTTGCCGCCCCATTTTACCCTGATAAATATGATTCCAGTCGGCTATCCCAAAGAGAAGGCGGAGCCGCATCCGGATTCCGAATTCAGCAAAAAGAAAATACATCGTGAAAAGTGGTGAATAGATGGCCAAGGAGCTGCTCTGGAAAAAAATCAACGAGAAAATGGCCCAATGCCTAGCCTGCCGGCGCTATTGCAAAATTAAGGAGGGTGAAGCGGGCTTCTGCGGAGTCCGGAGCAATGAAAACGGGGAACTGAGGCTGCTGGTCCATTCGCGTCCATGTTCGGTTTGGGTCGATCCGGTTGAGAAAAAACCCCTTTATCACTTCCTCCCCGGCACTGAGATCTATTCCATCGGCACCTTCGGCTGCAATTTTGCCTGCAGTTTCTGCCAGAACTGGGACACCTCGCAGGCGCCGCAGCATCTTAGGATTGAAAGGAAGAGGGAATGGAAAACGCATTTTGAAAAATTGGTGGAAAGATGCAGAAAATTAACGCCAGAGGACGCGGTATCGGAGGCGCTGGCAAACAAATGCAAATCAATCGCTTTCACCTACAATGAACCTACCATTTTCACCGAATATGCCCTTGATGTGATGAAAATCGCCAAAAAGAAGGGGTTGAAGGGCGTATATGTCACAAACGGGTATGAATCGCATGAATGCTGGGATGCGATCGCAGGGTCGATTGATGCCGTGAACATCGATTTGAAAGCTTACAACGAAAAATTCTACCTGCAGCTCTCGAAAGTGCCCAAATGGGGGGCAATCAGGGATTCGATTGAATATGCGAAGAAGAAGGGAATATGGGTCGAAGTGACCACTCTGCTGATCCCCGGCTGGAATGATAATGAAAAGGAGCTGAAGGCAGCGGCCAACTGGTTAGCTTTTGTCGATCCGGAAATGCCCTGGCATGTGACCGCTTACCATCCGGATTACCATTTCAAGGATGCGCCCTCAACTCCGAAGGAATTATTAGTGAAAGCGAGGGAAATCGGGATGAACGCGGGGCTGAAGCATATCTATTGCGGAAATATAAGGAATGCGCGGGAGTATGAAACAACTTATTGCCCCAAATGCAACAAAGCGCTTATTGTAAGGGATGGGTATTTTATTGCGGAAAATAATATGCAGGAAGGGAAATGCTGCAAATGCAGTTACAAGCTCAAGGGGATCTGGAAATGACCGTGCGGAAAGCGGCTGTTGCAGGCGGTTTTTACCCCGCGGAAAAAGGGATGATTCTTGCATTCATCAAGAAATTCCTCTCAGATGCAAAAGATGTGCAAATCAACGGAAGATTGCATGCGCTAGTGGAGCCCCATGCGGGCTATGTTTATTCCGGGCCGATTGCCGCATACGGTTACAAACTGCTCCAAAAGCACCAAGCCGGAATAAAAAAAATCATCCTTCTTGGGCCATCCCATCACGCCGGTTTTTCCGGAGTGGCCGAAAGTGGTTTTGATTATTGGGAAACCCCCCTTGGAAAAGTGAAAGTTGGAAGCATCGCAAAGAAAGTGGAGCCCGAATTTGCCGGCTTGTTTTCCGTAATTCAAGAAGCGCACGCACCAGAGCATTGCCTGGAGGTTCAGATCCCCTTTTTGCAAACAGTCATGAAAAATAAGTTTGAAATTTTCCCCCTGTTATTGGGCGATGTCAATTATGGGCAGCTGGCGAGGGCGTTAGTCTCGGCAATCGACGATTCCGCCCTAATAATCGCAAGCTCGGATCTGAGCCATTATTTGCAGTATGGCGAAGCGATCAAACGCGACAGTGTAGCAAATGAGGCTATACCCGCCCTTGATATTCAAAAATTCACCTACCAGGGAGATGCGTGCGGCAAGGGGCCGATCCTTACATTGATGCACGTCGCAAAGTTGAAGGGCTGGAATGGAAAATTCCTGGATTATAGGAATTCCGGGGACACTGCCGGCAACCGCATCCAAGTGGTGGGTTATGGCTGCTATGCGTTTTACAGGTGATATTGCATGGTAATTGAGAAAAAATGGCAGGAAGTGCTGCTTAGGCATGCAAGGGATTCGATCTTGGCGCATTTGGAGAAACGAGAGCCGCATGCGCTCCCAGCCAAGCTCCATGAAATTCTGATGGAAAAACGGCCATGCTTCGTCACCCTCCATAAAGAGGGGCAATTAAGGGGCTGCATAGGCGCGACGAAAGCCGAGCATCCCCTGGTGCGCAATGTGCACGATTACGCAATTTATGCTGCAACTAGGGATCCGCGCTTCCCTTCGTTGACGCATCCTGAAATGCGCTTGGTCCAGATATCGATTTCCGTCCTATCCCCCCTGAAGGAATTGGAAGCAAGTGATGCAAATGACCTCCTGAAAAAATTGCAGAAAGGCAAGCATGGGCTATTGATTGAGAAGGCCGGAAGGAGTGCAATATTCATCCCTGCAGTCTGGGAGGAACTGCCTAAAAAGGAGGAATTCCTTTCCCATCTGTGCGTTAAAGCGGGCTTAGCACCGGATGAATGGCGCAACACGAAAGGAATGAAATTTTCCGTTTACGAGGCGCAGGAGTTTTCGGAATAAGCCGAACTAAAAGCTATTTTAAGCACCGTTGAGTGTTCCGTTAGATGCAGTTATGACCGCCAAAGCATTGGAAGCTGAAAGCAAGGACTCGGGCAAATCCATTCCACCTTCGGAGAAAAAATTCGACATCGCCTACTCGACATCATCTACTCGGAAGGTTCAGGATCTTTTTTGCAGCTCCGAAACCGGCCTCTCCTCCCGCGAGGCGAAAAAGCGGCTCGAGATTTACGGCAGGAACGAGGTCGCCAAGAAACGCAAGAGCAGGCTGTTGATGTTCCTTGAGAAGTTCACGAACCCCCTGATCGTGGTCTTGATTGTCGTTTCAATCCTCTCGTTCAATTTCGGCCAGGAACTAAGCGCTGGCATAATCATCGGCATGGTGCTCATCAGCTCCATACTGTCTTTCGTGCAGGAATACAAGGCGGGCAATGAAGTAGAAAAATTGCAGGAGCTGGTGCGCACAACAGCTGCGGTTTTCAGGGACCTGCAATTGAAGGAAATCCCGATGTGGGAGATCGTTCCCGGCGACATCATTTCGCTTTCCGCAGGCGACCTTGTGCCTGCTGACCTGCGAATCATCTCATGCAAGGACCTTTTCCTCAACCAAGCCTCGTTGACCGGAGAGGCGTTCCCGGTTGAAAAAACAAACAAGCCCCTAAGCGCCAAAGACGCCCCGCAGTCCGAAAACATCGTTTTCATGGGTTCGAATGTTGTAAGCGGCTCGGGTTTTGGCCTGGTTTTGCTCACGGGTGCAAACACGCAATACGGCGACCTTGCAAAACGCGTTGCGGAGGCAAGTGAAATCACTTCGTTCGACAAGGGAATCAACGATTTCACAAGGATGATGATCAAGTTCATGATTGTGCTTGTCGTTGCGATTTTCCTGATCAATTCAATTCTCAAAAACGACCTATTCGGGGCGCTTTTGTTCTCCCTTGCAATTGCAGTCGGCCTGACGCCGGAAATGCTTCCTGTAATAATCACAGTCAATCTGGCGCAGGGCGCAAAGGACCTCTCAAAGAAAAAGGTGATCGTGAAGCGCCTTAGTGCAATGCAGAATTTCGGCTCGATCGATGTGCTCTGCTCGGACAAGACCGGCACCCTCACGCTCGGGGAGGTGATCCTTGAAAAGCACCTTGATGCCGATGGGAACGAAAGCGCGGATGTGCTTTTCCTTGCATATATGAACAGCTACTACCACACCGGGCTTAACAACCTGCTTGACAAGGCAATCCTGAAGCACTCGCATTTGGATGCAAGCGCTGCAAAGAAAATTGATGAGATCCCCTTCGATTTCCAAAGGAAGATGATGTCCGTAATCATCGACCGGAAAGGCAGGCACACGCTGATTGCCAAGGGCGCTCCGGATGAGATCCTGAAGCGCTGCAAAAAATATGAATCAAAAGGGAAGCTCATAAGCCTCGAAAAATCGATCCCAAAAGAAATTGGGAATTTGCCGGATGAGATGCGGCTTAGGGGCTTTAGAGTGCTTGCTGTTGCCTACAGGGAATTTTCCTCCAAAAAGAAAGCGTATTCGAAAGCAGACGAACAAGGAATGGTGCTCAAGGGTTTCATGCTCTTCCTCGACCCCCCCAAACCGTCCGCGAAGGCAGTAATCAACGAGCTCGAGAATCTTAAAATAGAATTCAAGGTGCTTACCGGAGACAACGAGCTCGTAACCGAGGAGGTGTGCCGGGTTGTTGGGATGAAAACCAAGGGCACCCTGACCGGCGAGCAGGTGGAGAAACTCGGGGATATTGCGCTCCAGCAGGCAGTTGAGAACAATACGATTTTTGCGCGCCTAACCCCCATGCAAAAGGAGAAAGTGATCGCCGCACTCAAACGCAACGGCCATACCGTCGGCTACATGGGCGATGGGATAAATGATGCGCAGGCCCTGAAAGGCGCGGATGTGGGGATTTCGGTAAATAATGCAACGGATATTGCAAAGGAATCCGCGGATATAATCCTGCTTCACAAAAGTTTAGAGGCTCTCAAGGATGGGGTTGTGGACGGTCGCAGGGTGTTTGGCAATATTACGAAATATGTCCGTATGGGCTCCAGCTCGAATTTCGGCAACATGATCAGCTTCACGGGCGCAAGCATCTTCCTTCCCTTCCTGCCGATGACATCCGCACAGATATTGGTGAACAATTTCCTTTATGATGTATCGCAGCTCGCAATTTCAACTGACAATGTGGACAAGGAGTATGGCCTAACGCCGCATCCATGGAACATCAAGGGAATCGAAAGGTTCATGCTCTACATCGGGCCCGTAAGCTCTGTTTTCGATTTCCTCACTTTTGGAATGCTGCTTTTCTTCCAGGTGCCGGCCGAAATTTTTCGGACAGGCTGGTTCCTCGAATCCCTTTGCACCCAAACTCTTGCAATCCACGTGATCCGCACGGGCAAGATCCCCTTCCTTGAAAGCAAGCCCAGCCTGCCCCTGATCCTGATGTCCCTTGCAATTGTAAGCGTGGGGTTCATCCTAGTGCTCACAGCAATCGGCAAAACATTTGAATTCGTTGCGCCTCCCCTCCATGTGCTGCTTTCGATAGTGGGAATAGTATTGGTTTACCTTCTCGCCTTGTATTTTGTTAAAACATGGTATGGCCGGAAATTCGGGTATCATTGATTTGATGGGCGAAAACAAACCAATAAAAATCCGTGTTTAATTGTTTCATTAGGGAAAACGGGGTGTATTTGCATATGGCAAAAAAAGAGGCGGCAGGCTCAATTTGGGCAATTGTTGTAATGATGCTGGGTCTTTTTCTCCTGATTTTCAATTCCCTGGACTACTTGGTAGGCTGGCACAAGGTCCCCAACTATGTGGCTGCGATTGGAATTGTGATGCTCGCAATAGGCGTGGCGCTGACTAACCGGAAATAATTATGCAATATTTTGAATAGGCGGATTACCCCTTTGCTATTGCGGATTTTTTCTCCTGCATTAAGATATCGCTAACCCAATGCAACCAGCACTGCGCCAACAACCATCAATGCCGCCCCTGCCGCAATCTGGATGCTTACCTTTTCCCCAAGGAACAGCACTGCAAGGATTAGCGCAAACACCACGCTCATGCGGTCTATGGGAGCTACCTGTGAAACAGAGCCCGATTTCAATGCCAGGAAGTAGAAAAGCCATGAGAGCGCGCCCGCTATTCCCGAAAGCGCGATGAATTTCAATGCCTCCGAATTCGACACTATCTTCCCTACGAGGTTGAATTTCCCCTCGAAGAAAATCACGCCTATCAGGAACGCCGCCATGATTATTGCGCGGATAGTTGTCGCTGTAGTCGAATCGATTCCCTGCAGCCCCATCTTTCCGAATATCGCGACCAGTGCCGCGAACACCGCGGAAAGCAATGCGAAGATTATCCACGTGTAATCCATACTAGCCGTAATCCCCCCGAGAATATAATTGTTTTCAGTATGCCCGCTGGCTTGCATTAGTGTGCCCGAAGGCCGGAGATCGCATTTCAGGCCGATGGGGGGCATCCCCCGCAATCTTTCGTTGCTGTTCAAAATTGTCGAGTGGAGGGTCGCTGGGCCGGCATTTCCAGGAAAGGGCGATCGCCAATGATTTATTTTTTTCCCCGGAGTTTTTTTAGTAGAATTCGGCCTCCGGCCACGCCCGCATAAATGGCTATCAGCATGATCATTGCCTCGAAAGGGCCATATAGCGGGGCATATAACGCGAAATAGCTTTTATCCCCGTAATTGCAGCAGCAAGGGGAT
>JAZDKC010000005.1:0-5936 GCA_043803465.1 Microcaldota archaeon | reverse complement strand
GGGCATCCCAAGCGACTTCGCGGCATCGTCCACCGTGCAGCTCTTCCTGAGCTTGACGTATTCAACTAGCCTATCAATAGAGGTGTCTAGCTTCGCCATCCAAGTTACCGCATCTATTATTTTGGGGGTATATTAAAAAGTTCCTATTGCGGTTTTTCCTTAATCGGGATGGTAATTTATATTTCGCGGCGTTGTTTTGCCGCAATATCAGGTTTTTTCCATCTGCAAGAATACCATTAAATATGGCACGGCAGTACTAAATCCGGTTAAGATGGACAATGTGAGCGAGACGCTTAGGGAGAACCTCAAGGGCCTGCCGGAAAACTACGTCGTGATGGTCGTGAGCGACTCCAACACCTACCTTGAAACGAACCTCGCAATATTGAAGGGCCTGATTGCGGAGGGGAATACGATCATTTTCGTCACGATGATTCGGCCCGCAGCGGTTCTCGCACAGCTGTTCGACCTGAACTCCATCGACAAATCCAAAGTTTACATCGTGGATTGCGTCTCCACGCTGACGCAGCAATATATCAAGCACACGGAGCACGAGGTTTACGTGCAGCCGAACAACCTCTCCGCAATAGCAATGGCCGTCAACGAGATGGCACTCTCGCTCGAGGGGAAGAAAATCGTGATTTTCGATTCGCCCTCCACGTTGATGGTTTACAACAGCCTCAACGAGATAATGAAATTCGCGCTGTTCATCACGAGCAAAATACGGCTCGAGAACTTGAAAGGCATTTTGCTCTCCGTGCAGGAGGACATGAGTTCGGAAATCCTCAACGGCCTCAGGCATGTGAGCGATAAAGTGATCAACCTGAACAAATAGGTGTTATGCATGGCATCGGTATTTCTCATCATATTGGAAGCGGCTTTTTTCGTCATAAGCATATTCGCGACCGCAATCGCGATCTTCCTTTTAAGGAGGGCGCGCGATGCGCTAAGCGATGATCTCCTCAAGCGCGCGATAACGTGGATGATATATTCCAGCTTCACGCTTGCGATGATCAGCCTGCTTGTCGGCTTCAACTTCCTGGTCGCCATCAACTCGGATTTTGCAGGCATGCTTGAACAATACCAGTATGTTACGCTGACGAACATCGCAATCTGGGTATCCATAGCGTGCAACATCATGATCGCGCTGCTCGTGAGCCAGGTGGGGAAGGCTTTTGGCTTCAAGGACTCGGGAAGCCGCGAACTTTTCTTCGAGAAATACCTGAAAATGAAAAAATAATATGTTTTTCAGGGTCAAAAATTGGTTTGATACTGCACTCCCCAATAAGCTATATAAACACCCCGAGATTAATTTCATCGGTCAGAATGCTCTCCGCAAGAAAGGCACAGGCAGCGATGGAGTACATGATAATGCTCGGCTTTGCGCTCGCGATCATACTCCCGCTATGGCTGTATGTGAATGCATCACTGAGCAATACCAACCAGGATCTGGATGCGACTTATGCAAGGAGTGCCGTGAACAAGGTCAGGGATGCAGCGGATTCCGTTTTCGTCCAGGGCCCGCCGGCGCAGATGTACCTCGAGGTCGAAATGCCACATTCGGTGCTGTCGACGTCGGTTTCGGGAAAGGAAGTCATGATAGTATTGGATGCGCCGGGAGGCAACAGCGAAGTGTATGCAGTCACGCTGGCAAACGTGTCTGGGGAGCTGCCCGCTCGGCAGGGAAGGGTAAGGATATTGGTGAAGGCCGAAACAAATTTCGTTAACATCACGGAGTAACAGGCGATGAATTTGGCGATGAAGCATATGCGTGGCCAATCGGGGATAGAACTGGCCACATATTTCGGCTTCCTGATCATCATTTTCATGATTTTCAGCGTTGAGGCCGCGTATAGGATGGGGGTAGCGCAGAGGAGCCGCGACAGCCTCGAGGCGGAGAGGGTCGGCGGCACTGCGGCAACGCACATCAATATAGCGCATTCTGTTGGGAACGGCTATTCGGCCGTCTTTTACCTCCCCGAATCGCTCAGCAACTCATATTACAACATATCGGTCTACACGTCGATTTTGCGCCTTGAAATCTGGTATTCTTCGGGGTTTGCTAAGAGCTTTCCGCTTCTGACGGGAAATGTCACGGGTGTGCCCGTGCCGGGGAAGAACCTCATAAAAAACGTAGATGGTGAGATAATAATTGAATAAGGGGCTGTTTTCAGGGGATTTCGTCGTTGGTTTGGCGATTTTCCTGGTAATATTGCTGATCGTTAGCCCGATGTGGTCGAGCGTTACGACGCAGGTGGAGAATTCGGAAGCGGAACGGCGGCTCCAGATCGCGGGGATAGAAGTTTCCGAAACCCTCCTGCGGACAAAAGGGTTCCCGGAGGATTGGAACTCCACGAGCGTGATCAGCATCGGGCTTGCCGGTGAAACGCGCGTGCTCAACGCCACCAAGGCGAAATATTTCTTCCAGTTCATGGAGAGCAATTATACGGATGCAAAATTCATGCTGGGAGCCGGCGCATATGACATGCGGGTGGAGATCGCCAACAATACGGGTTTGCCCGTGATCTTCGAGGGAGTGGAATTCACACGCGATCCGGTGCCGGCAAATTCGTATGACGTCACGAACACGGAAAGACTGGCAGTGCTGGAATTCAACGAATCATATGCTGAATTTGTCAGCCTGCAGGTAAGCGTTTGGAGGAGTTGAGATGATGATGGCCGAAAATCGCGGAAAGAGGGGAATTGCGTTCACGCTGGACGCCGTGATGGCGCTGCTGATAGTGATCGCACTGGTGCCGGTATTCCTGCTGCTTACTGCAAGAAGCCCCACGCAAACCGCAAGCACCGAGCACCTGCATCTGCTTGCGGAGGATGCGGTTGATTCGCTCTCGAAAATGCAGATACGGCAGGTGCGTTCTGATCCCGTAGTTGCGGATTTTTTCAATCGGACTCCACCGGCGCTTACTGACGAAGACCTCGATTCGAGCGTCCTGGACATACTGGGGGGGTTATGGGCTTCGCAGGATCCCACCAGTCTTGCAGATGCGGCGAACCTCACAAAAAGCCTGCTCGGCGGGCTCATACCATCAGGGCTGAAATGGCAATTCTCTATTGTGGACATATCCGGGCAGGTCGATGTAATTTATAATACAACGGAACTCTCAAATTCGTCAGACCTCATAACAGCAAGCAGGAAGGCGGCATCCGGCTTTGCGCGCAACCAAAGCTCAACTGGCTATGTTGCTAAGGCATTCCTTGAGAACATCATCGGGAAGGAGGACAACAGCTATTTCTTCTTCGGGGGCTTCGTGGGGGAGGGCAACCTTACTGCGACCATATCCGATATCCCCGTCAATTCCACCATCTCAAAAATTTACCTCGAGGTGAACGGCGAAAGCAATTTCTCGATGTACCTCAACGGCCAGCATTGCAGGGACATGGTCGTCAGCGGGGGGAATTTCACAGTTGACAATTGGACGATAATGTCGAACGAGACGTGCATTTCGTATTTCTCTGCGGGAGAAATGAACAACTTCACATTCATATTCTCGCACCAGAACATCACGAAGCATTATTTCGGCGGCGGTTACCTGAGGGTGACGTTCACAACCGACGAGCTCATACCTGCCTCGAAAGGGTACTTGAGGTA
Organism: Microcaldota archaeon; assembly: GCA_043803465.1. Lineage (GTDB taxonomy): Archaea > Micrarchaeota > Micrarchaeia > Norongarragalinales > SBBD01 > JACRGC01. The sequence continues at coordinate 2,329 of JAZDKC010000005.1, read as the reverse complement.
TTACTTCCCGGGAATAGACGGGCTGGTGAACCTGTATGATTCATTCTATGTGCCGGGCAACATCACATCGATGAATGCAAAAATTTCCGTGTATTCCTACCATAATTATTCAACCCTGATGTGGATTGGGAATACCACGATTGTCAACCATACGGGCAGCAACCTTACGGAGGAAATATTGATTAACAATGCCAATTTCACCGCGTTGTTTGCAGCGAACAACATAACATATTTCGACCTGAGCGAGACAACGAACCCCCTGAGGATGCTGATCGGCGCCAACATCACCGGAGGGAAAATAAACGGGACTGTTGATGTAGTGCTGATAACAGATGTTTCAGGAAGCATGGCGTGGAGGATGGACTCGGATTCCACAACGGGTGTTACGGACGTTTCCAACTGTGACGATCCCAACCTTTATCTGCCAACAAATAGGAGGATAAACGTGGCGAGGTGCCTCGACAAGCTTTTCGTGAATGCGATACTGGGAGGGAATGCGTCCGCATGCGGCGAGGGGACGCCATTGGTGGGGAACCGGGTTGCGCTCGTGAATTTCAGCACGAGCCTTACGCATAATACGAGCCTGCAGAACGGCGGCACCGCTAACCTCACGTACCTAATAAACATGATCAACGGATATGTCAGTACATCAAGCACCTGTCTTGCTTGCGCGATCAACCGTGCGTATGAAATATTGCTCACCCAAAGCTCGCCCGAAAGGCAGAAGTACATCATTGTGATGACCGACGGTCAGGCGAATTACCATGCGACTGGTGTGAACGACAACCTGAATGGCATCGCTTCAAGCAATGACGGCGGATATAGCAGCATCCTGGTGCAGGATACGGGTTATGTGGGAAGGAGGACGAACCAATTCTGGGAATATGGAGGCGACATTTCCGGGAACAACCTCAATGCGATTTCAATGCTCAACTCCACGTTCGGATTCACGGTCTCAAGCAACGGCGAAATATATTTTTGGGACGGTGCCTCATGGAGCCTGATGAACGCAACTGGTTTGGGTGCGATTTATGCAGTTGATGTATTGAACGGCACATTCGCGCTGGCCGGAGGGACCAGCGGAAGGATTCACAGGTTCGACGGCACAAACTGGGGGCTGATGCAGGACACTGGTTCGCAGAATTGGTCTGCCATAACGATTTCAAACGGAAGCTGGGCGATGGCAGGCACAGCCGGCGGGGTAATTTACAGGTATGCTGGCTCCACATGGGCGAGTTATTCAACCCTTTCGGGAGGGGATGACATTTTCTCCATGGATTCGTACAATTCAACATATGCGATTGCAGGCACGGATTCGGAGAATGTCCACCGCTGGACCGGAAGCGCAACCTGGACGGAGATAGCGGATCTTGGAAGCAGTGACATCCGGGGGATTTCATTCGTCAATTCCTCACTTGCGTATGGCGCGAGCTCTTCAGGCGAAATAAGCCAATGGACTTTCACAACCGGATCGAACGTTTACACGCAACCGGGAGGGAGGCAGCTGAACGGAATAGTGATCCTGAACAGCACAGAGGGTTATGCCGTGGGCGATTACGGGAGGGTCCTGGTTTGGGACGGGAATGCCTGGAATCTTACTGCAAAGCTTTCACGCGGGTTTGAAGGCAACCTCACTACTGGCTTGGACGGGAATGACGACGATCTCAATTGCGGAACATTTATGAGCCAGTCATATGCATCCATGAATGCCAATTATTCAACAGCAAGGATAACGTGGAACCTGGTGAACTACACCGTTGATTCAGTAGGATTCGGACCAATCGGGACGTGCATGCAGGCAAACGAAACCTTGGATGCAGTTGCAACAACCGGAAACGGCACCTTCTATGCAAGCAGCAACTCCTCCGAATTGCAGTCGATCTACTGCCAGATTGCAAGGAACATCAATACGAAGGCGACTGCAACGCAGGAAGTCACGTTCAGCGGCAACCTCACGCGCGCAACACTCTACCCCGATTCCTACATCGAGATATATTATTGGCCGGCAACCCCCGATCCATCATACAAGGAAATTTCCGTAACAACGGAGACGGACACGTTCCCGAACTGCTCCGGCACATTCTTAATTGCCTATGCAAATGATTCGCGCATAATTGATTCAAAGCTGACATCATATTCTAGTAATTACTGGACCAATGCGGGCTTCGTGAATTCAAGCGCAACAAACGGCTATAGCCTCATATTCAACCTCACCAATTACAACCTCCCCTATGGCATGCTCGGCGATCCGTTCCATCTTTACTTGCCAATAAACCTACTGAAGGCACATGAGACTAATAATGTCATCGACCAATTGGGGTTGAATGAG
>JAZDKC010000004.1:0-9331 GCA_043803465.1 Microcaldota archaeon | reverse complement strand
TTTAACCTCTTCGAGGGCTTGCTTCCAGTGGTTCCTCCAAGGTTGGCAACGGTTAAAAACATCCCATCCGAAATCATTTTGCAACGTTTTACTTATGGATTATCACGCGAAAGTATTGGCAACACCCAATATCGCTGTAGTGAAGTACTGGGGGAAGAGGGACGAGAAGCTGATGCTGCCCACGAACAGCTCCCTCAGTTTCACGATGGATGAGCAGCTCAAAACGGAAACTGAAATCCGGTTTGAGAAGGGGCAAAAAGAGGATGAATTGGTGCTTGATGGAGCAAGGCTCGAGGGCAACGAGATGGATGGCGTGAGGAAAGTATTGCATTACGTGAGGGGGCATTATGACGTCGAAATGCATGCGAAAATCAACTCGAAAAATCACTTTCCGACTGCCGCAGGAATGGCATCATCCGCTTCGGGCTATGCGGCGCTGGCGTATGCGATCAATGCAGCATTGCAATTGCATCTTTCCGGAAAAGAGCTTTCAATAATGGCGCGTCTAGGCAGCGGCTCAGCCTGCAGATCAATTTACGGCGGTTTTGTCGAATGGCAGAAAGGCGAGAAGAAGGACGGCTCCGATTCCTTTGCAGTGCAGTTAGCGGATGAAAACCACTGGCCCGAGCTGAGGAATGTAATCGCAATTGTGGACCAGGAGAAGAAGAAGGTGAGCTCGAGGGCCGGCATGAGGGAAACAGTAGCGACGTCGGAACTTTTCCAGGAGAGGATGAAAACAATCGATAAAACCGTAAGGGCGATGAAAAAGGCGGTTTTTGAGAAGGATTTTCCGGAATTTGCGGAATTGGCGATGCGGGATTCCGACAGCATGCACGCCTGCATGGCGGACACGCAGCCCACAATTGTTTATTTGAACGATATCAGCAGGAAGATTATTTCGGAGGTGAATTTGCTGAACTCAAAAAACATCGTCGCTGGCTACACTTTCGATGCGGGCCCGAACGCGCACATTTACACTACGGAGAAAAATGCGCCCGCCGTACAAAAAATGCTCTCGAAATTCTACGGCGTGGCGAAAACCATCGTCTGCAAGGTCGGCGGCGGGCCGAGGGTGTTTGGCTGATGGTAGTGTTCCCGCCTGAAAAACGGCCGAAATACAAACTTGGAGAAGGCGCAGAGGGGAAAATATACCGTATCGGCCCAAATAATGCGATTAAATATATATATCCGAATCCAGATTACGCGGAGCTGGATCCCACGAGGGAGGAGTTCATCGCCGGCCATTATGTGCATATGATTGCGCACCTCCTTTTTCCGGATATTTTCGTGGATGTAACCGCAAGATCCGTCAAAGGAATGCATTTTTCGCAGATCATGGAGCGGATACCCTTCGACGAAGGTTCTTTGCATTATTATGGGCATTTGGATAATGCTTGCAGTCGCTGTTCGGCTCACAAAAGAAGGTGCATTGAATTTATGGATGGCCCCGAAATGCGCAGGGTCTTGAATAGCGGCATCAGGTTTGAGCCCAAGGCAACTAACATGGGTTTCACGAGGAATGGAAACCTGAAAATATTCGATCTGGTTGCGAATTCGAATCTTCCGCGGTCACTCAATACGGATATGCTGAGGAGGTCGATGGAGGAAATGCACACTCCCCCGGATATAAGGAAAAGAGTCGAAACATTTCTGAAAAGAATCAGAGAACTGGTGCCCCAATAATATGGCTTATGCATTTTCAGCGCCCGGCAAGATCCTCTGGCTGGGAGGCTATTCCGTGCTCGAGAAGGGTAATGTTTCGCTGGTTACTGTAGTCGATAAGCGGGTGTACGCAAAATGCGGGGAGTGCAGGGGCCAATCCGTAATTTTCGAGATTCCGCAGCTTAAGACGAAAATCAACGCAGAAATTAAGAGTGGAAAATTTGCCTCGGATTCATCCGCAGATTCCCTGAAAAAAGCCAAATTCGTGTCTGCAGCCGCAAAAAATTGCGTCAAGTATTTAGCGGCTAAAGGGAAGCATATCGCGGGCTTCAAGCTTACAACCGTCTCAGATAGCTCATTCGGGACCGGAAGGATGAAAACCGGGCTGGGCAGCTCCGCAGCGGTCACTGTGGCGGCGGTTGCTGCGATTTTGGGAATGCACGGCATTAATGTCGAGGGCGAAAAAGGCAAAATAATTCTGCACAATCTCTCCCAGCTCTCGCATTCCGAAGCACAAGGAAAGGTGGGAAGCGGCTTCGACATTGCAGCTGCGGTTTATGGCAATATCGAATATTCCAGATACTCGCCGGAAATAATCGCAAAGGCGCAGAAAAAGAAGGGAGCGGAATTTGCCAAACTGATTGAAAAGAATTGGGGTTATACGATTGAACCAGTTTCGCTGCCAAAATACTTCATCCCCGTGCTCGCATTCACCAATGTTTCCGCCTCAACCTCGGAAATGGTGAAAAAAGTGATGGAGCTGAAGAAAAAGGAAAAGAGAACCTATTCGGAAATGATCCATGAGATCAATGATGCCAATGTCGAAGCAATCGGAAGTTTGAGCCAGATTCCCGCAAACAAAATCATCGCACTCCAGCAGTTCAAGACCCATTTTGATGATGCGCGATTATTGACCAAGAAACTGGGGGAGCTGGCAGGAGCGCAGATCGAGAGCAGCAACCTCACTAAATTAATCCAGGTTTCACTTTCCAAGGGGGCGCATGTGTGCAGATTGCCCGGCGCAGGCGGAGGGGATTCGGTTGCAGCAATCTGCCTGAATGAAAATGATGCTGCCAGACTTAACAAATTATGGAAATCCCTGAAGCTGAAAATCCTGGATGCAAAATTCGGGGCCGAAGGCGTTAGGAAGGAGACTTCGGCAAAATTCGAACTTGCGCTCAAAACGAATACTTAAAAATGGCCCAAATTCATACTTTCTTGGAGGGGAGGAAATGGCAATTGAAAACCGGAAGGGCGAGCATGTGGAGATTGCACTTAACAGAAGCATAGAAAGCAGGCGCAGGACCACTGGATTCGAGAGCATGCATTTTACGCATTATTCCTTGCCGGAGAATGATTTTGATGAAATCAACATGCGCTGCTCCTTCCTGAAGCACAGCCTTGCGGCGCCTTTCATGATAGTCTCAATGACCGGCGGGTTCGAGGCTGCGGGAAAGATCAACAAGGATCTTGCGGCTGCTGCAGAAAAAGAAGGGATAGTGTTCGCTTTAGGTTCGCAGCGCGCGATGCTCGAGAAGCCGGAGCTCAAGAAAACATTTCAAGTGAGGGATGTCGCTCCGAAGGTGTTCTTATGCGGGAATATCGGTGCGGTGCAGCTGCAGGATTATCCGCAAAACAAACTCGAAGGCCTCGTTTCAACAATTGATGCGGATGCGCTCTGCATCCACCTGAATCCGCTGCAGGAAGTCATCCAGAAGGGCGGGGATAAAAAATGGAAAGGAGTGCTTAAGCAAATCGAAAAGGCGGTTGATTTTCTGGGAGTGCCTGTGATTGTCAAGGAGGTCGGCGAAGGAATTAATTTCGAGGCTGCAAAGGAGCTGGAAAAAGCCGGGGTAGCGGCAATCGATGTTGCCGGAGTAGGGGGAACCTCATGGAGCGCAATTGAGCTGCACAGGAAGGGTGCGGAAGCAGGCGAAACGTTCTGGGATTGGGGGAACCCGACGGTGCAATGCCTGAAGGAATGTGAAGGAAAAATCAAGGTTCCATTGATTGCCAGCGGCGGTGTGCGCTCTGGTTTGGATGTTGCCAAATCGATCAGGTTAGGTGCGAGCTTGGGCGGAGCGGGGCTGCCGTTCATCAAGGCGCAGAATAAAGGCGGAGCTGAAGGAGTCCGCAATGAAATCCGAAGGTGGAAACACGAGCTCCAGCTTGCAATGTTCCTCACACGGAGCAAAACGCTTTCTGATTTGAGGAAGGCGAAATTGCATTGTGGATGCTGTTGCTGCGAAGAATAATTTGCTAATTAAGGGGGCAGAAGCAATAAGGAAAATATATGGTGCGCAGAACTAAATAGAAGGGTAGGGGCGACACGCGTAGGGGAACTAGTTCCCCTAGAGGTGTCAGGAATAGGCGGGGTTATCCCCCATCTCATCGTATTTCGTATGCATCGACTTGATTTTTTCCATGCTGTTCCTGATCTTGTCCTCGATGACCGTGCCTTCAGCCACGAGCGGTTTCACATCGATCGGCACCTTGATCATTTCCGAGAGCTTCGTTAGCAGCTTTGCGGAGCCCTTTGGCTCCATCGGCTGCGAGGTCTGCACAAGCAGATTGGCAGCTTGGAATTTTTCTGATGCGCATTCGGCAATCAACAGGCCCGAAACGCCTTGTGTAGCGCCCTCCTTTATCACTTCGACTCCGGCCTTCTTGAGCCTTTCAACGGCCTGGGGAGTTGAGCCTATCCCGAAAATCTTGTCCTGCGGTGCATCCGAGGCGATTCCTGCCAGGGAATAGATTTCCTTGCAGCCCTTTTCCTTGGCATATTTCAGTATCTTCTGCGAGAGCGCATATGCGACTTCGGACGGAATCACGAACTCCGAAAACAGAACGATTAGGTTGTATTTTTCAGACGCATAAATCCTTGCAGGCGAAACCGGTACGTAATCGTGGATTGCCGCAATTGGCGGGAAGTGCGAGCTTGAAATGTAGCCCACAACCCGCATGCCCAATTTTTCAGCGAGATAGGAGGCGGAAATGGTGCCGATCATCCCGATGCCCGGAAAGCCCTCGATCATTATGGGGTTTTTCAGCTTAAGCTTCTCGACTTCTCGTATTTCAATTATCATCTCCTCCACCTCTATATTAGCGGGAACCTTTGCAGCGCATGGAATATCGCGAGGCTGCAAGGGAGCAACATACAGAAATAGGCGGGCGCTTTTTTAAGCTTCCCTTCCTGCATCGCAACGAAAGTGCTTGCCGCAATTGAAAGCAGGAACAAATAAGCCGGGACCGAAACCCGGATTGCCGAAACGAGGCCGGAATTATCCTTCATGCCGAATATCGAATCCCCGGAATTGAAATGCAGCGAGCCAACAACTCCTAGCAAAAGCCCCAATATTAGGGGTATCAGGACCGCAACCCCCGCCAATAGGGTGTACTTTTGCGTGGAGAATGCCGCAGCATTCTGCTTTTGGAGCGAATGCATCTCGGAAATGTCCTGTGCGATCTCGTTTAGTGCAAAGGAGATTTCACCGCCGGACTCATACGCATCCAGGATCAATGAAATCGAGCGCTTGAGCAAAATGGAATCGTTTTTTCCTGCAATTTCCAAAAGCGCCTCATTGATGGCAAAACCCGCCTTGATCAAGTTGCCCGCTTTCCTGAATTCCGTGCCGAGCACCGAATTTTTTTCCGCAACCGATCCGATGATTTTTTCCATCGGCGTGTTTCTGGGGAATGCCGCCACCTGGAAAAGCACTTCCGGCAATTCCTCATCTATTTTCTTCTGCTTCCGGTCGTGGAAATAATCCAGGAAGAAATAGAGCAGCGAAGGAGGCAAAAACAAGATCGCGAGGGAAATCAGCGGAACGAATGGGGAATCGGTTTGTAACAAAAAGAAAATTGCGAGTGCAGCCAGAGCCGAAACCGCCATCACACCAAATAGCAATCCATTGAATTTGATATTTATGCGGAGGTCGTGCAATTCCTCTTCAAATAGCTTCTCAAACATTTTTGGCTCAACTTTCGAGCCTCCACAGTAAGGAAACGGAGTGAAAAAGTTATATATCTTTCTAATTAGGAGGGGATGCTTCGAAGGGTAGCGGGGAACCTAGGTGCCCCAAGACGTTTATGGGTACGAGCGGTTCATCACTCTTGGGAAAGGAATTGTATCCCTGATGTGCTCCAGTTTGCAAATCCACCTAACGATGCGCTCCATGCCAAGGCCGAAGCCGGAATGCGGAACGGATCCATATCTCCGGAGATCGAGGTACCATTCGTACGCGGAGAGGTCTGCGTTCTCCTCCTTCAACCTGGCAATAAGCTTTTCAACATCATCCTCGCGCTGCGAACCGCCGATCACTTCCCCGAATCCCTCGGGTGCGAGGCAATCGTTGCACATGACAACTTTTGGATCCTCCGGGTCCTCCTTCATGTAGAACGCCTTAATTGCCTTGGGGTAATGGGTGACAAAAACAGGGAGCTTGCGGTCCATGGTGAGTATCCTCTCATCTTCCGTTCCGAGGTCGTCCCCCCATTTTATCGCGGGATTTTTCTTCTGTATTATTCCTATTGCCTCGTCATATCGCAGGCGGTCGAACGGCGCCTCGATTTTTTTCATTTCCGCCGGGTCCCTTCCTAAAAATTTCAGCTCCTTTGCCCGCTCTTTTGCGGCCTTTTGGCACATATGTGAAATCAGGCCCTCCTCAATTTTGAGCATCCCCTCCAGGTCCACGTGCGCGGCCTCGGCTTCCACATGCCAATATTCCGCAAGATGCCGAAGGGTGCGGCTTTTTTCAGCCCGAAATGAGGGGGTGATCGCATACACCTTCCCAAGTGAAAATATGAGCGCCTCCAAATAGAGCTGCGCGGATTGTGACAAATATGCCTTTTTTCCGAAATAATTCATTTCAAATAATGTGCTTCCTCCTTCAACTGCGCCGCTTACAATGATTGGGGGGGTGGTTTCGCAATACCCTTCCTGCTTGAAGTATTCCCTTACCCCCTCGAGAAGCGTCGCTTTTACTTTCATTGTTGCTGTGATCTCCCTGCTTCGGACCCACAAATGCCTGATATCGAGCAGGAATTCAGGGGAATTATCCTTTGCAATCGGGAATGCCTGTGCGGAATGTGACACATGGAACCCCGTTGCCTGCATCTCAAATCCATTTATCGCGCGGGCATCTTTCCTGACCGTGCCCTCAACCTCCACCGCACTCTCAATCAGCGCCTTGTCCGCAGCTGCAAAATCCTTTTCGTGCACCTTGTCCTTCTTCACCGCAACCTGGATGATATCGGTCGCATCCCTGACAATCAGGAAGATCATCCCCCCAGAATTGCGCTTCCTATACACCCAGCCCCGGATGGATGCGGTTTTGCCCTCCATCTCCTCTTCGAGGAGGCTTTCTATCCCTGAAAAATCATGTTTCATCGAATATCACCGTGAACAATCGAGTATTGAGGCAATCCCGCAATTATTATTTCACCCCAATTTATTTAAATGTCCGTACCGTTCGTTTTAACATGAGCTGGCTGTCATATCTGTTCTACGGCTATTTTGTCGCAGGTTCGGTCACCCTTGGCTACCTGCTCCTTCGCCTCACGTACCCCGAATTGAGGACCATCGATGTCAATATGAAATTGGGGCTTTCGTTTGTTGCAGGCGTATTGCTAACACTTGCTGCGTTCGCAGTCGATTACCTATATGACGGCAAGCTTGAAGTCCTGCAAGGCAACGGCACATATGCGATTATCCTATTCCTCCTGTTCCTGCTCGCATTCGTATTCCTGAAATTCTATTTCATATTCTCCAAACCGGATTTCCTGACTGTTGGCGTGCCGATCCAGAATCCGATAAATATCCGCATAGAGAAAACAGAGAGCAAGGAGGAGGAGCAACAGCGGGAAGTGTTCGAGAAAATCATCGGCAAGCGGCAGGGGGCGGATATGAAGGACCGCAGCCTTGAAAAGAAAAAGGATCTGATCCAAAAGCTGCGCAAAACTGAAATGCAAGCGGTTTCCGATGAAAGGGTGGAGCTGCATAAAAAGGAAAATGTCCTCTCGAAAATCATGGGAATGTTCTCTTCCAAGCCGCCTAGGCAAGTGGGTTTGGAGGAGATGAAGCGCACGAAGGTGGTGCTAGTTCCAGACAAGCCGCAACCATCGATACAAAAACCATCTGTCCAGCAGATTGCACAAACACAAAGGACCATTCAAGCAAGTGCCATTGCGCAAACCCAGCAGGCAATCCCGATGCCTTCGGCCCAAACACAAGGGGCGCCAAAACCCCCGGAGCCCCGGAAAGGGTTCATGTCGATGATTTCGGGCATAATCGGCGAGCCTCAAAAACAAGGGCAAAAACCGGCTGCGGCGCAACCTACGCCCGCACCCATGCAAGCTACGGCCACTTCAGATCAAAACATTCAAGCTAGCAAGACCACCCAACCTGGTGGGGCGCTGCCAACAACCCAATCCGAGCAACCGATGCCCGCAATCCAAACAATCAAGAAGCCTTTGGTTGCATCGCATCCCAAAACTATTCCGGAAAAAACCCAAGAGCCGCAAGCAGCGATAAAAACCGACCAACCCCTATCGCAAGCACCTCAATTACCCATTCCCCAAACCCAACCCGCATCGGGAAAACCGGTGTCTTCTGCCCAAACGCCACCAGAACCCAACCCGCCCTCCCAAAAATTCAGGCAAGTGATTGAGCAGGAAAAATTCATCGGCTTGAAATCCGAAGTGATGTCCGGGGAGCCCATAGAGGTGCCCGAGAAGCCCAAGCAGACCCAGGAAGAATTATCGCGGTTCCAAAGCGATCCGAAAACAGTCGAAGAGGAGCGGAGGAAGGCGGCGCAGCTGCAGGAAGAATTGATTTTGCGGGACATTCTGCCGAAGGATGTTGCAAGCCAGCAGGCGCTGGCTGCAAAACAAGCACAACCCGTGCAGATACGGCCCGGCCAGCACAGGATTTACCAGGCGGTGCAGCAGGCAAACCAGGAGGTGATTGTGCACCGCAGGTACATGCTGAGGGGGCAGGAGCCTCTTGATGCGCCAAAAGGCATGAGCGTCATTGGGAACCAGGATGTCATGCAAGCGGATAATTTCGATATGCTTGTGAACGATGTTTACACTCAATTAAAGGAAAACAAGAAGGAAGGCGTGAGGGCGAACCTTGCGGTTGCACCCCCAAAGGAAACGCTTCAGCAAGCGGCACTCCAGAAGAACGCCCTGACTTTCGATGATTTGCTCGGCGAGTCTCCTTCGGGGAAGAAGGAGGAAACGGGCGGAGGGGTGATGTCGCAGCTTGCGAGCCTGAATGAGGCAAGCGGAAAAAAACCCGAACCGCAGAAGTCGGACATTGCGTTTGTGAAAATCGAGGCGGAAAAGGGAATGGGGTGCCCCACCTGCCATACCAAGAACTCAAAAATCATCTTCTGCCCCTACTGCGGATCTGGCATGTGCGCAAACTGCTCGCCCTCTATAAAGATAGTGGAAGGTGCGTTCATCTATACCTGCCCGAAGTGCAAGGAGGATGTTGATGTCAGGAAGAAAGCTGTGCAACCAGCTGCATAAGGTCGAATCATATGAATCTTGGTTTTTTCAAGCCAACAATAAAGGGGGTTGTGCTAACCTTATGCGCATTTGTTGTTTTTACTTATCTTGACCGGACCCTTTTCGCTTCCGCGCCAGTTGATTCGGTGGGGTTTCC
>JAZDKC010000003.1:0-15508 GCA_043803465.1 Microcaldota archaeon | reverse complement strand
TTTTAGTTTTTCAAGCATCTCGGTGACGCTTGCGGGCGCAATTTTCAAGAGTTTGGAGATGTCCGTGATCCGGGCGGTTGTCCCGACCTCCTCCAATTCGAAAAGAACCTTCAGGTACATCTCTTTTGATTCTGTTTTCATTTGCCTCTCATTATAACTTCGGGCGCGCTTAAAAAAGGGATTTGAATCTTCAGCCGATTTAAAAAGAGTATAAATACAGCCATCAGGTCCAATCGATCTCGCCGCCTTTTCCGCCAGTTAGGTACTTGTACGCGGATAGCGCCGCCTTGGCGCCCTCTCCAGCTGAAATTATTGCTTGTTTATATGGGATGTTGGTGATGTCCCCGGCCGCAAAAATCCCCTGCAATGAGGTTTTGCAAGTCAAATCAATGACGATTTCATTTTTTTCATTCAAATCAACCAATCCTTTGAGGAAATCGGTCTTCACCTCATAACCTATCTCAATGAAGACGCCGTCGAGCGCAACCTCCCTAGTCTCGCCGGAATTCAGCTTGATTTTTATGCCGCTCACTTTCTTGTCTCCCAACACCTCGGTTGCAATCGCATTCAAAATTACCTCTATGTTTTTTGCCGCCTTGAGCTTTTCAAGTGTAACGGCATCCGCCCGAAATTCGCCCCTGCGGTGGATCAAATAAACCTTCGAGGCAATGCCCCCAAGCTCCAATGCGCCCTCCACAGCCGAATTGCCGCCGCCCACAACAGCAGCGACCTTATTCTTGTAAAATGGCGCATCGCAAGTGGTGCAGGTGGAAACGCCCCTCCCCAAGAACTTTTCCTCCCCGGGAATGCCAAGCAACCTGGGCATCGCGCCGAAAGCGAGTATCAATGCCTTGCAGTGGAATTTTTCCCCTTCTGCAATAGTTACGAAGAATGTCCCATCTGGCGCCTTTTCAATCCGGTCAACTTTCCCGGAAACGAACTCGGAGCCGAATTTTTTTGCCGACTCATGGAAGCGCTCCATCAGCTCCATTCCCGGCAATGCGCCTACTCCCGGGAAATTCTCTATATGATTTGTAAGATTGGTTTGGCCGCCGATATCTATCGATATTACCGCATTTTTCAGCCTCTTCCTGCTGCAATACATGCCTGCGGTCAGTCCTGCCGCCCCTGCGCCGATTATTATCACGTCATATAGTTGGTCCGCATCCATGTTACTTCACCCGAATGCCACGCCGAGAGGGAGATTCTCTGCCTTGCCCCTTTCTTAAAAAGAAAGGTGCGATGGCTCCGCGCCAAAGAACCAATTTGATTCCTCAATAGATTCCTTGTTCACGTGCCCAAGGCGTTCGAACTCCCGAGTCCTTGCGGACACCAGCTCACTAATGGATTTGGAAGCAGAACGGGAATTTTGCATCCGAATCAATTCAAGGCTGGCGCATTAACCACTCTGCCACCTCGGCCAACCTTACAATATGGTTGCAAGTGGTTAAAAAATACTTGTTGAACGCCCAGACCAACGCTTAAATATCAAACCGGGCAAATTAATGGTGCTTATGGGCCCATAGCTCAACCAGGACAGAGCGATTGGTTCCGGTCAAACGGAAGTCGAGGCTTCGGTCATGGAAGAGGCGAAGGTGTCTCTTTCTTGGGAAACACCAATAGGTTGCGGGTTCAAATTGCCTTGCCCCTTTCTTTTTAGGAAAAAGAAAGGTGCGAGGGCGCCGCGCCAAAGAAAAAAGCGGCAAGGCAGGAAAATCCCGTTGGGCTCGTTTTTCCCTCCTCGAAGGGGGAGAGGCAACACAAGTGGGGGAACGCTTTCCCCATAGGTGTTGTTTATATCCCGTTCGGCTCGTTTATCCCCCTAATAGCGCCGGCTCTCCTTGATTATCACGAACGATTCGGTGCTTACCACCCCTTCGATTTCACGCATCTGACCGATCACGAGCTCTTCAAGCTTGTCGATGGAGGGGACGTACGCCTTCAGGATGAGGTCTGCGCGGCCAGTGACATCGGCGACAAATTCCACGTAAGGATTTGCCATTATTTTCCGAGCCAAACTCCTCCGCTTTTCTTCTGTAAGCTGGTTGTTGTCAAGACGGATAGACATGATGATGCCCAACGGCGTTCCAGCCTTCTTGTTATCGATCCGGATGGTTTCGCCCAGAATGACGCCATTTTCCTTCATCTGCTTGATCCGGTGGAACACCGTGCTGGAGGGGAGTTGCGTCCTCTTGGCAATCTGCTTGTAAGAAAGGGACGCATCCGCTTGCAGAATCTGCAGCAGCTCATGGTCAATTTCATCCAATTCTGGGTCGGGCATATTGAATATTATCCAATTATTGCCTTAATAATTGTATGTTTTTTGGATGGGATGCCATTAATTCGGAGAAAGCAATATATTCAACAATATATTAAATCTTGGAGGGGGGTGGGAGGTATGCGTTTCTATTTAGCGTATTTTGTGCTTTTTGCCCTGATTTGCTTTACCGGAGCGATGACGAATTGGGGGATAATTGCGGATGAGGCGGGATTGGCTGAGCGAGTGAATGTGACCAATTCTACACCCACTGTTGGACCGTTACTGAATGTAACAGTATCGCTGATAACCGATATTGACGCGTTGCCGGAAAAGGAAGTGGCACTTTTACCCGCCATTGCAATTGAGGATGTCGGAGTTCTGCCGGCTGCAGAACCAGATGTGACCATTGCGCCAACTCCCAATGTCGAGCTGGCCAATACGACGGAAAAAATGACTTCTGATTGGTGCGGCGGCTACATGCCGTGCCATTGCGGGGATACCGTGATCGCCAATACGGTTTTGACAAGCGACCTCCTTAATTGCCCAGGGGATGGCTTGATAATTAGCACGCCCGGCGTAACGCTAAATTGCAATGGGCATTCGCTGACTGGGGGTGGCACGGGAATAACCGTTTATTACGCCGATGGAGTTTCAATTTATGATTGCGACATCTCGCATTTCGGTGTCGGCATTGAAACCTTTTCATCCAATCAGGTCACCATCCAATACAACAAATTATCGCACCACAATTACGGGATCATGACTCATGATGGGAATTATCTAAATATTGGAAACAACTTATTAACTATCATGGATGGAGGAATGAACATTGGAATGGAACTGTATGGCTTGTCATACAGCAATATTTATCAGAATGAGATTAGGAACATTCCTGGATGGGGAATAAGGGCGTTATCAATCAGCAACAATTTCTTTATGAATAATTATTTCATTGGCGTATGGAATGAGGCAGTGGATGAACAGGGTTACAAAAATGAAGCGGCAGTTGCACCGCTTAAGGAAGAATCCAATAACTATTGGATTGGCAACACCTGGTCCTATTATCACTATATCATGTACGACGAAGATAATCATCCCTACTACGCCAGTAATCCAGGTTATCCGCGCTATTACTCGATCCCCGGCAACAAGGAAGCGAAAGATTACAGCCCCCGGCAATATGTTCCGTCATATACGAAATATTTTTCCATCAATAAGGCAGGGCCGACGATGGTTTGCGGTACCATCACCGCTTACGACAACTTTTTCGGGAGGTATGTGACGCCGGAAAACATCGATTATGGGATAGAGGCGGTAATTGAACTGGACCTCGTGTGCCCGTCCACATTAGCAACCTATATTGGAAACGGAAATTGGCAGTATTGCATCGATTATTCTGAATATTACCTTCCCAATGGAACCTATCCGTTGGCGGTGTATGTGAATGGCGACGAGGGGAAGATACAGTATTTTAGCATTACCGAGAACTTAACCTCGGTTGCGGGCCACGTTTACGCGGCGAATGGTGACGCGCTTCAGGATGCGCAGGTCTTGATTTACCGCACATACGACCTAAACAACCCGATCAGGAGCACATCAACGGACTCGTTGGGCCATTTTCAAATAAACTCTTTGATTAAAGGAACTTACTACATTGGTGCGAAGCATTCCGGATATAAGGACAGCATAAAAAATGTGCTCGTCCTTGCCGGGAATAGCCAGATGACTGAATACGACTTGACATTGCAGCCTCTTACGCCATATTTATCCAGCCTTGACGGCCTGATGAGGAGGATGTATTATGAATCAAACGACCTCATGACCCATTCCACCGGCATGATGCAGGCCACTACCGATTTGTACCGGTCAGACATGGATTTCAGCCCTTATGGCGACCCCGATCCCGCAATCGACCTTATGAACGTTATGCTGAGCTATCCCCCGAACGGTTTTGCAGCAAACAGCTTCAATTCATTTATCCGGCTCAAACAAGGGTATCCTCTCTCGAGCCTCATGGAGCGCTCGATTTTTTCGAAGGAAATGGTGCATGGGTATGTGCTAGTCGGATTGCAGACCTGGCTTATGGACAAGTACCGGGCATATTATTCGGAATTGAAGGATGACGTCCTCCAGGACATCGGAACGGACCTGTTCCAGCACCAAGTCTACAAGAATGCCTCCGCGAGGCTCTACGAAACATATTTGGATTTTAAGCAAAAATCTGCGTCCCTCCAAGTAAATGCTTCGTTCGATCTTGACAAGGCCGAGAACCTGATCAAAAACCAGATCTACATGAAACAGCTTATCATTCTGGGGGAATCTACAACGTTCATGTGCCCCGCGCCCGATTTGCAGCTCAACCAGGTTTCAATGGGTGCAATTTACCGGGATTACTTCCTAAGGTCCCAGGCGTTGAATGCATACGGCGGTGCCGCCAGTGCGTTCGGCTATCTGACCCTTACCACGAATCTTGGTGCGAATTACGGGTTTCTGTCCGGGGCTTATTCAAGCGCCATGAAAGCGGGGCCCAAGACGCCCATAGGGCTGCTCTTATTCGAGCTTGCCGGCGGATCCGCGCTGTTCACCTTTTATGAAGCGGATATGCGCAATGAAACCGCACTGTTTTACGGGCTATATGCTGCAAGGGGCTGGATGCTCGATTTGGTTACAATACTGCAACAATACGAAAGCCTGGAGGAATTGCTGCTCGAGGAGGCGGCCACGCCCAATTACCTGGATACGGGAAAAACCTATTCGGCAGATGTTGAAATAATCGAGAAAAATTGCGGCTATGTGGACTATTGGGGAGGGTGCGGCTATTATGTAACGGACATACACGGCAATGAACATCGGTGGATCAGATTGAATATTAAGAACACGGGCTCGGAAACCGACGTTAAAATCGTCCCGAGAATGGAGGTGCCGATGGATAATCCGATGAGCCTGCCGCTTGGCATCACGAATTTGCATCTAAAGCAGGGAGAAGAACGCCAGCAAGTGATAGTATTCCCCGTATATCACGTTAACAATCGGAATCAGGATGTAGTTGTTGACGTGTTCCTGGGAGCAACTACCGTCAAGGAGGTGCATCACACGTTCGATACGCATATAATGTTGCCGCCGCAATCGAAAATGGGCGCGGGAATGGAAGGTTCGGCGGTCTACTTCAGCCTGACGCCCGAAAATGAGTCCTTCGAATTCAACTATACGGCCAATAACGATTCGAGCATGCTGCTGATAGAACTCTTCTCTTCCTCATTGGCAACAACCGACCTGCATATATCTGAAGGAGGATTCCATGCGGGTTTCGATTACGATTCCGGCCAGGTGCAGATAGGGATACCCGCATTGCATTCTAAGCACGGAGTCATCGAAAGCTGGCTCATACCCGAACCTGCAAACAAGGAATTCACGATTTCGACGCGTCTGAGGGATTTTGCCGGTGAAGGACCTTTTGAAAACCAATTGCTCATAAGGGAAGAGGCGAATTTGGGCGGCTTCTTTGCATTCTCGCCGAAATCCGTGGCGGTTTACGGCAACCCCGGGCAAACCGTCGGCTTATCCCTCGAAATATTGGAAGTAGGAGGGCAGGCTCCCATTGAAGAAATTAACATCGAGGCTTCAAATCTGACGAAACAGGAAGGGGGAATCGTAATTTGGGAATCGGGGGATTCATTCAGTTACCTGAGTGCAGGTGAGTCAAAAACCCTGACAAATACATACAGAATACCGCAGGACGCCGATTTTGGCAATTACACCGGCAAAATCAACATCACCACTCAAAACCAATCCTTCTCGCAGGATATTCTCATTCAAGTCGCCGGTTCAAGGAATGCATCGATCTACCTAATACCCGGGAGTTATACCATCGAGGTGAATAAGAGCGCAGGCATAGATTTCCTAATGAGAGACGAAAGCGGCCGGCCCGAGGTAAATGCGCTGGCATTTGTGTATCCGCTCAACGGCACCGTCCTCGAAGTGGCGACTCAAATCGTATCGACTGGCGCAAATGGCATAGGGCACTTCCAAGTTCTAGGGTTAAATGTGGGCATATCGAGCTTAATCATCAGGGATATTGCGGACGGATTTGCCAATGCGACCATTTCGGTCATACCGGCAGCGTCTCCAACCCCGACACCTGCGCCGTGCGTCCCCAGATATGACAAGAGGACCGGAACCTGGATATACTGCAATATCTCATGATTTATTTGGCATACGCCTCCAATGCGGGGTAGAGCCAGATCATGATGATCAGGCCCACCGCTCCGGCAGCAAACCAGAGCACCCCGGTTGAAAACAGCGCCTTCTTCCGCTTTGAAGCCCGGATGAACACCAAGCCCCGGATAATCAGCGTGAGGTCCATCAATAGCCATGCGATGATTGCCAGATAAAACGTGTAAATGTTGCCCAGAACCTTCAGGCCCGCACCGTAAATGAATGCGGGAACCAATAGGATGAAAATCGCGATGAAAAGCAGCTTCTCAAGAAGCAGGTATTCCTTAGAGGCCGGGTCGTCGAACATATAAAATTCTTATCCTGACCGTATATTACTCTTTGGGTTGGAATAAGTTTTTACAAAGCCTTTTAATCAGTATCGGAGAATCCTACTATACCCGTGATGAATAGATGATGCTGCTCCTCCTTTTCCTGCTCTCAGGCGTAGGCATGGGGTATGTGCTCTCCTGGAAATTCAAGTTCATAGAATCCGCAATCGAGAGGGCCGCTTTTTCACTGATCGTGGGGCTTTCAATCTCGACATTCGTTTCCTTCTGGATCTCATTTGCATTCGGCTCATTATCGACGATTTCAATTGCCGCCGGCATTATTGTAAACATCTGCGCCATCGCATCCATATATAAAATCGGCAGGGAAAGGATTCCGCGCATTAAAATTCCAAAGCCAAAAATCGGACTGGCGGAAATTTGCATCCTTGCTGTTTTCATCGTGCTCGCATACTTCAATTCAATCTCCATTTATTCGGATGCGGAGGGCAACATATCCGGGATTTCGAATGCTTGGGCGGACTATGCGTTCCATGTGGGGCTGATCAATTCGTTCGCGTTGAGGGACAACTTCCCGCCCGTCTATCCGATTCTCGAAGGCGCGCAGATGCGATACCCCTTCCTTGTTGATTTCCTTTCCGCAATATTCGTGAAGGAAGGCGTTCCAATAGACCTCTCAATCACGATTCCCAACTTTTTGCTGCTCTTTTGCCTTATAGGCGTCAGTTTCGCGTTCCTCAGGCGATTCCTGGGAAACAAGGAGGCCGCGGCCATCGCCATCATCATATTCTTCTTCAACGGAAACCTGGGCTTCATGAGCTTCATGGACGACTATGGTGCCGCACCCGACAAGGCAATTTTTTTGGACAAGCTTCCAAAAGCGTACTCCTACCTCCCCGAGAGGAACATCCAGTTCATGAACCTGTCGTATTCGGTATTCATCCCTCAACGCGCGGCGCTCATGGGCTTTCCAATTGCTGCGCTGGCATTCCTTTTGCTTTTACGGATAATCAGGAGGGAGGCTGAATTCAAGGAGATGGTTTTGGTTGCATTGTTGGTGTCAATCCTTCCCCTAATACATGCGGCCTCATTCGGGGTCGCAGCGTTCATACTGTTTTTTGCATTTGTAATCGACCTAGCCAAAACCCGGAAATTCGGGATGAGATGGCGGATTGCGGCGCTATTATTTTTACTGATAGCACTTCCCCAGCTCGCATTCATCAACGAGCAGGAGAGGCGGGGCGATTTCTTCGGGCCGGAAGTGGGCTGGATGAGCCGTGCGACGAATTATGAAGGATTTGCCAACTTCTGGTGGGAAAACATCGGGGTTATTTTGATTTTGGGGATCTGCGGCTTGTTTGTTTTCAACAGGGAACAAATCGTATTTTCCGCTCCATTCCTGGCATTATTCATCGTTTGCAACTTAATACGGTTCCAGCCATGGGAATGGGACAACGTGAAGGTGCTGATGTACTGGCTTTTCTTCATGTGTGCAGCAGGCGGCTTGTTATTGATGAAAACCTACTATAGATTCAAGAGAATGGGCGTGATTTGGCAGTTGGCGGCAATTGCACTGATAATCGTCTCAATATTCCTTTCCACATTCTCCGCACTCCTCACTTTCGACTCGTGGAATTCGAGCGCAGCAAAGATGTGGACAGGGGAGGATCGGAGAATTGCGGATTATGTGGTAGAAAATACCGACAAGAATGCGGTCTTCCTTACTGCAGGGAAGCACAATCAGTTGATTTATACTTTGGCGGGAAGGCAGATCCTTGCGGGCTATGACGGGCATCTATGGTCGCACGGATTGATCTACAATCAGCAGCAGTCCGCATCCAGGCAGATCTATTCAACTGCGGATATTTCGTTGATCAGGAGATGGAAAATAGATTACGTCTATATCGGGCCGCAGGAGTTGTATGAGTGGGGCGCCCAAACCGCCTTATTCGAAAACAATCCGGACTTCGTGGAGGTCTATTTCAATAAGTTGGCAAATGCGAGGATATTCAAGGTAAATGAAGCCTAATTATTCCGGAACCGTATAGGGGCCGTGCAAATAGAGTGGGGAAATTCAAAGTAAATGGAGCTTGGGGACCTTCCTCAGGAACTCCAGCACCGCATCCGCACCGAGCGCAGAGAGCAGTATGAGGGGAAGCTGCAGGTACACGAGAAAGCGGTCCATGAACACCCTCGGGCTGATGAACGGCAGCGCGTCGTTCTTCACGGCAACAAGGCCTGCGATAAAGAGCGCGAAAATGAACAGGTATGCCAACTTGTCGAATTTCATGAATTGCTCCGAATGGCGGTAAAGCGTCTTGACCATTGCAACCGAAACCAGGCCGGCAAGAAGGCAGAGCAAGATTATTTCAAATCCCTTAAGGGGACCGAGGAAGAATGGGACCGAAATGGAAATCAGGGACATGTTGCGGTTCATCGAGAAATTTGTAAGGAACGCAAAGCTGCAGAATGCCGAAAATAGGAAAACACTAAAGGTGTGCATCGCGCGCCGCATATCATCATTAAGGCCGCCGGTCGTCTCAATCAGGTAGTATAGGATGAATCCAATGCAGACCACCAAGCCAACCATTGAAAATGCGGATACCAGGTTGCCAGTCTTCAATAGGTAGGAATCCATGCTGACCACATTCCCCTCGTGATTCTTGAACTGCGCAAGCTCCAATACGTTCAGGTGCCCCACAATGGAATATTGCCAAAGCAGGTAGGCTGCAATGGCGAGGATTATCAGGGCAAGGTTGAGCTTCAGGATATTCGATATTTTGGCGGAATTGAAGCCCTGCGAGAATAATACCTTCCAAACCATGAAGAGGATCGTCAAACCGAAGAATACGCCGGATCCTCCGACAAGGAAAGCGATTGCTTCCTGATGGGTCATCGTGATTGCGAATGCAAGGAATAACGCGGTTTTCCACTTTTGCGCAAAAAGCGCGTGGAATGCGATTGGCAATAGTATCAAGCCCAACGCCTGTGGAAGCGGCCTTACTGTGTAAATCAGCAATTCGCCGGGCAGAACTGAAAGGAAAGCCGCCAAAATGCCCGCATTCGTGCCAAATAACTTCCTTCCCAGGAGGAAGAAGCCCAGGGGCACCATTACGGCGAACAGCAATACCAACATCCGGCTGGTGAAATCAAGAGAGAAACCAGTCAGCAAAACGGTATTAGCCACTAATTCACGATAAAGAGGCACGTATAGGTTCGGAATGCCGCCACCATATGAATAATCCTCCAAAGGGTACTCCTGGTGCTCTATGATATGCCTCGCGCTTGCGACATGTATCATCGTGTTGCCGTAGGTGGGCATATGGAATTCGCGCATCACCATCCAATGCGTGTATAATGAGCAAATGACCGAAAAGACCAGCAAAAATGCAACCTTATGCTTGAGCAAAAAGGCCAGGGCTGACTTAGCAAAATCAATCGGCCTTTGGGATCCGTAATAACTAACCATAAGTATACCTTATCTCAATTTGCCGCTTCTCCCCTTCTTAATTTCATAAATATCATCTCAATTTGTAAATTTCCATATCCCCGTCCTTGTACACGCGCTCGAAATATGCGACATCCTGCAGCTTCGTCTTTTCGGGGTACATCCATTCGAAGCCCGCAAAGACCTGGCGGTTGGGTATCAGAACATAATTTGCGCGGTATTTCCTTGCCAAATCATACGCCTTTTTCGCATCGTTTGTTTTAAAGAACTCGTTGACATCGCTCATGCGCTGCACAACTTCCGGCACTATGGCCCAATCGCCGCCTTCGGTCCCTTCCCTAAGCGTTTCCCCCATCATGTGCTCCCCTCCAAAAATATCCGTAACGAACGTCTCGCGTTCGGGAGTGTTCCGCCTTACCCAATCCATCGACTTTTCCTCCTCGGGCGTAATTACCGGGGACATCCATGCATCCGCCTGCCAAGTTGCCTTTTTCACATCCTCGGTGTAATAATACACGGTTCCTCCCGCAACAAGCAGCGAGATGCCTACAAATATCAGCAGTACTGCTCCGCGCAATATGGGATGCTCTAAAAGCACGTTCATCCAGTTCAACCTCTTTCCATAATTACCCGCCACCTATTAAAAAGCTTTTTTGGATGCTATATGCGGTAGAAATGAGGCTTTTCTTTGCTATCGCGCTTCCTGAAGGAATAAAATCGAAGCTGGGGGGGAAACTTGCCGAGCTGAGGGAGTCCGGGATCGATGCATCCTTCGTAAAGAATGGGCAGCTGCACATCACGCTATTGTTTTTGGGCGAGAAATCAGGGTATGAAAAGGACGGAATTGTGCAGAATTGCAGCAAAATAGTGTTTCCCAAATTCGGAATATCGGTCCGATCTGCCGGCTTCTTCCCCAACGAAAACAACATAAGGGTTTTCTGGGCGGGCGCGGAAACCGAAAGGGGAGAATTGGGGCAGCTGCATTCCGTGGTTGCAAAAGCCTGCGGTATGAAACCGGAGAACAACTTCACCGGCCACATCACGCTCGCGAGAGTGAAAAGCAAGAGAAATATCGGGGAACTTATAAAAAGGAAGGCAGAAATGCAAAACGAGGTTTTCGAGGAATTTACGGCGGATAATTTTGTGCTCATGAAAAGCGACCCCTCACCACAGGGAGCAAAATATTCGGTTGTGAAGGAATTTAAATTGAAATAGGCGAGAATTGGATGGGCAGGGCAATGAAGATTTACCGTCGGCTATACGCGCGTTTCGGGGCCCAAGGCTGGTGGCCCACCTACAACAGCAGGAGCGGAAGAATCGAGTATCGCAGGGGGAAATTCAGGAAATTGGCGGAACCCGAAAAGTTGGAAATTGCCATTGGAGCCATCCTCGCACAGAACACAAATTGGAAGAATGCGGAGAAAGCCGTTGTGGGACTGATTAAGCGGAATAAGATGAATGTGAGTAAAATTGCGGAAATGAACGAATCGGATTTGGGGAAAATCATCCGGCCAAGCGGGTATTTCAGGCAGAAGGCGCACCGGCTGAAAATATTCTGCAGCCACCTTCTCAAAAACTACGGGGGAAAAATCGGGAAAATGTATGAAAAGGAAATCCGGGAATTGCGATGTGAGCTGCTTTCACTCCATGGCATCGGGCCGGAAACCGCGGACTCAATCATCCTATATTCGGCACAAAAGCCCTCATTTGTGATTGATGCATACACTTTCAGGCTGAATGATGAGCTGAAATTGCTGAAGCTGGAATCAAAAACGCATCACAAACGCTATGGGGAGCTCAAGTCCTATTTTGAGAGAAGTTTGCCCCCGGATGTGCGGCTCTTCCAGGAATACCATGCGCTTATTGTGGAGTGGGGCAAGCGGAATCCAAAAGCAAGGGTTAAAAATTAGGAAAACCAAATAATTTCACCGGAAGGAAAGCCGAATTAATTTTCCAAGGCTAAATCCTTTTTTCTTTCTCCAGATTCCCTCTTTCTTTTCCGGAGGGCTTTTCTTTCTGGGAGAGAAAGAAAAGGTTCATGCAGAGGTGGCGGAATCCGGTAACGCGCTAGACTCGAGATCTAGTTGGCCGAAAGGTCAGTATGGGTTCAAATGACTTGCCCCTTTCTTTTTTCGAAAAAGAAAGCGGCGGTGTCGCCGCTGGAAAGAAAAATGGAACAAGTCTGAATATCCCATCCTCTGCGTTTATTTTTTTTATTTTATTAATAGACATATTTAGACTTAATTTGGGTAACTAAACTTATTACAACCTTCTTTTTCAATTTGGGGATGGTTTATTGGTTTAAATCTGTTGAAGCAGGCTTCAGGCTAAGGTTTATAAACATAAAATCGCATTTTAATGGAACGCGGGAGTGGGGCGTATGGCATCCGAATACGAGACAATTGTGCAATTCATCATGATTGCAGGCGCAGTATGGCTGTTCGTGCACCTGGTGTTTGGCATTGGCACGCTGAGGGAGGCAATTCTGCTTTCCTTGCTTGGCGCATTCATAATTCCCTTGATGCAGGGGCAGGGCATGCCGGTGTTTGCGGCAATTTTCGGGATGGCGGGCATTGCGGGCATGCAGCTCTATAAGGTCGAGAGGTATGCGGCAATTGCATTGGTGCTGACTGCAGTTGCAATTAGCCTTTTCATGTTCCCTTTCCATTAGTGAGAAATCATGTACTTGACAGATTCGATATTGAATGCGGATTTCCTGTATCCGTTCGCATTCCTAACCCTGGCAATCTGGGCAATACTGAAGATGCTTTTCGATTATGATAATTGGGGGCAGTCGATGGTGCTTGCATTCCTTGCGATGGTTTTCCTGCCGGCATTCATGGTTTCATTGTCGGTCGGGTCGGCATTCTTCATGATGCTCATACTTGGCGCATTGGCATTGTCATATTTTTACAATTGGACGCTCTCGGGAAGCATTTTGGTCGTTTTGATCGCATTGTACGCGGCATCGATTGTGCTGCCGATATTCTGAAGTGATTTCATGCAGATAACATATCTTTCGGACATGATGTACAGCACGGATTTCGTGTACGCATTGATATTCCTGACGTTCCTGATATGGCTCGTATTGAAAATGATGATGAATCACGACAATATGGGCCACGCGCTTGTTTTCGCGCTGCTCGCGATGGTTTTCCTTCCATTCATTTTTACTGCCGCCCAGATCGGGCCGGCATTCATAATTTTGGCTTTGATCGGCGGGCTTGTGGTTTCGCAGACATACAAATGGCCGATTTCGACGAGCATTGTTGCGACGTTGATTGCATTAATGGCAGGCGCATTGCTGCTGCCGTCTCTATAGCATAGGTTTTTAAGTCAATTTAATGTAAAAATAAACTCTCAAAAAGGTTTCAAATATGTACAAATGCGGTCGTTGCGGCAAGGAGTTCAATGAGCTTGAATTCATAAGGTGCCCGTCTTGCGACAACAAGATCCTATACAAGGTGACTCCCCCGGTAATGCATAAGGTGAAGGCAGATTAAGGATGAGTTAAGGATCTTGTTTTTCAGAGGAGATGAGTTCTTCTGATTGAAGGAAAAATTATGGATTAGGGCGTATTGCGCCCGAATTAGAGGCTTGGCCGTAAGAATTTCGTTAGTGGTGTTTTATGGGAGATAGGGGTCCAAGGAGAGGCTCAAAGGCATACTGGCACAGGAAGCGTGCGGATAGGCTAATGCCACGGATGCGCTCGTGGAGCTTTAGCGGCAAAGGCTTGCAGGGCTTTCCGGTCTACAAGGCAGGCATGGGCCAGGTTATGATCATAGAGGATGCGGATTCGCCCCTGAAAAACCAGGAGGTCACAAAGGCCGCAACGCTCATGGAAGCGCCTCCGATTTATGTTTATGCGATAACGGCGTATGAGGATTCGGAATATGGCCTAAGGAAGGTGGCCGAGATACCGGCTTTGAACGCACCAAAATTTGGGAAGCGCTCAATTACGATCGCCAAGAAGGCGAAAATGAAAATCGAGGACCTGCATAACAGGCCGATTGCGGATGTGAGGCTGATTGTTTTGACGCAGCCCTGGAAGGCGGATTTGAAAAAGACGCCCGAGGTTGCGGAAATCGCTGTTGCAGGCAAGGATGCGATTGAAAAATTGAATTATGCAAAAGAGCTTCTAGGAAAGGAAGTGAAGGTTTCTGATGTTTTTGTTGATGGCGATATTATAGATACGATAGGGGTCACAACAGGCAAGGGCTGGGAAGGGGTTGTGAAAAGATACGGGGTTGCGTTGGGGCCAAGGAAGGCAACGCAAAGGAGGAGGCACGGAGGCAGCATCGGGCCTGAAAAGCAAGGGAAGGTCATGTACACCATTCCCAGGGCGGGGCAGATGGGATTCCATCGCAGGACCGAGAGCAACAAGCGCATCCTGCAAATCGGGGAGGCATTAAAATCCAAGGATTTGATCCCTGCGGGCGGGTTCATTGATTATGGCACACTTAAGTCGGATTATGTTCTGCTCGAGGGCAGTGTATCCGGGCCGGAGAAGAGAGTCGTGATGCTTCGGAAGAATTACGGGAAGAAGGCATCGAAGAAAGCGGATATACGGAAATTGCTGTTCAATGCCAAGGTCGCTTAACGCTTTACCTAGTGAAAAAATATGCAAGCAAAAGTGTTCAATCTGGAAGGCAAGCAAACAAGGCAAATGGAGTTGCCCCCCCAGTTCAACACGGAATTCCGGGAGGATCTCATAAAGAGGGAATTCCTTTCTGAAAGAAGTTATTTGCATCAGCCAAAGGGCGCATTCCCACTTGCAGGCTTGATGAATACGGCGGAATATTACGGAAGAAGGCATTCGTGGAGGCAAACAATCAATACGGGAAGAAGCAGATTGCCAAGGGAAAAAATCCCAAAGGGCAGGAGCGGACGGGTCCTTAGGGTGCCGCATGCAACCAAAGGGCGCAGGGCACATCCGCCCAAGCCGCAAAAAAGGATCATTGAAAGGATCAACTTAAAGGAAAAGATGCTTGCAATAAGGTGTGCGATTGCCGCGACAATCAATGCGGAAATGGTCAAGCATCGCGGGCACATAATTGATGGCGCATCAATTCCAATCATCGTCGAGGATTCATTCGAAGCGATAAAGAAGTCAAAGGAAGCAAGGGGGATCCTTGCAAAGCTTGGATTGGGCAGGGATTTGGACCGCGCCGCAGAAAGGAGAAGGATGCGCTCCGGCAGGGCAAGGCTAAGAAAAGGCGGCTACATCACGCCCAAGACCGTGCTCATAGTTGTCGGGGAGGATTTGGGCATCTGGAAGGCTGCAAGGAATTTGCCCGG
>JAZDKC010000002.1:0-7807 GCA_043803465.1 Microcaldota archaeon | reverse complement strand
GTGATTTGAACACCCGACATACCGGTATCTGCTCCCGGCTTGAGATCTTCAGCTTCGTCGCACCTCGCACCTTTTTTCTTTGGCGCGGTGCCTTTCGCACCTTTCTTTTTCCTAAAAAGAAAGGGGCAAGGCGGACGGACGCTCTCCCAGGCTGAGCTACAGCGGCAAAACTGGGATATTAGATATTCCAGGACTAATTAAAAAAGCCGAGGTTCGGAAGACCCGGCGAATGGGGGCCTGCCGGATACGGCGGCAGAATGGGGAATTATTGCCTCAATGAGAGCTTAAAAATAATAAGGTTTTTAAAGCGCCGAAGGTTTAAGCATCCGTAGCATTTGTTAGAGGTGTTCGTATGAGGAGAGGACAGGCTTTCGAGACCATGATGCTGGTCATTTCGGTCATTGTCGCGCTCGCCATTCTGGGCGTTCTGCTGAACATTATTGGCGTGATTCCGGGCATCGGAGTCAGCGATCCACGAACTTCGATCAAGGACGGCTTCCAGCAGCTGCAGGGCAGGGGCGGGATTGGGATCATATCCCCAAAGAAAGTCACATTTACTGCGGGGGATAAGATAGTCAGGAGCGAATTGGTTTCCCAGCTTTCAATCCAGGCAACGCAAGTCAAGTTCTTCTGTGCCGAAGATGGCATTTGCGGCGGAAGCAACTCGCCACTGGATATTGTTGATGAGAAAACAATCGATGTCATAAGGAAAGTCGAGGTATACATAGTGACGTGCGCGAACGAGCAGAATGGAAAGGAGTATAATTATTGCGCGACAATAGCATCCACATCAAAGGCAAAGGAGGCAACGGACAAATGCACCACTGAATGCGGTGTGGAGTGAGCAGATGATGGGTAAGCGAAAGGGCTCGACCGAATGGACGCCGATCTACATGCTTATTGTGATGATCATCGCGGCCATCCTGATTTATTCCCTGATCAAGCCGATGGCGCAGCGGAGCGCGGACATAGCATCCGGCAACTTGGAGGAGGCGAAGAACCTAATTACTACGGCCATAATTTTGCTGCAATGAAGCGTTAGTTACTTTTTTATACCCGCATTTGTTTCTTACCTTATGCTTAATTTCCGGAGGCTCAAAAGCCAGGTGGATTCGCCAATAGAGCTTGTGATCGCAATAATCATCCTGCTCGCTTCCCTCTCGATTGCAATGCTCATTTTCGGGAATACGGGCGAGCAGCAGTGCAGGGTGACGGTCAAGGGGGAAATCCAAAAGCTCCAGCTGGCGATGCAGGACCTTGCATTGCAATCACCCCCATCGACAAGGAAAATATCATTCACGTTGCCCAGGTGCGGGGGAAAATCAATTGACCTGCTCAGGTTCGTTTATTTCAGCCAGCCGGACCTATGCAGGGATTGCCCGGGCCATTTCTCAGGCTGCTGGAAATTGCAGCTGACCCATCAGGACGTGCAATCGGGGTTGTACGACATAATGGAGGAGATCTGCGTCGATGTTGCGGGCGATATGTCACTCGATAAGGCCACAATTGGGCCCGAGGGGGAAGCATGCTCGCAATTGGCGACGACGCCCTGCAGGGAAGGGGAGGAATGCACTGCCGAGCTAACAGGATATCCGAAGTCCGTCTTCGACCCCTCGTCCGAAGAGTCAAGAAGGAACTCGCCCTCGAGATGGGAAAGCCTTGAAACAACAAGCCAGAAATACGAAATTACCCTAAAGAAGGGGATCGGCACGTGTGGGGCCGCGGGTTTGACGCAATGCCCCGTAATCTATGTGTGTGCCGTCGCAAAATAATAAAAAAATTGTAGTGAGCGGTCGGGTTGGAATTAAAAAAAAAGCTCAGTTCGTAAATCTTACATTCGCCCGATTAGTCCTTCAGTATGAACTTGTCCAGAACCTTCCTTGCGGATTCGCGCCTCCGCTGGTGCTCCTTTATGAATGATTGAAGCTTTTCGATCAGGATCATCTTCAGCTCGCCGGAGAGCAAATTCCCGGACGAATAGTCCTCATGGATTTTCCTCAATTTTGCATCGTCCTCCTCGAAGAATGAAAGCCATTGGTAAGATGCATCGATTTCCGGATTGCCTCCGTGCTTCCTGTGCTCCTCAATCGAAGTCGCACCGCCGGAGAAGGCATATTTCTTTATTTTCTTTTCAACAAGCTCGGGTGAATCAGTGGTGTAAATCGCGGTTTCACTTTCGGATGCGCTCATCTTCTTGTTCGCAGACAGCCCGGGAAGGAAGCGGCAATGGATCGCAGCGGGCTTGTAGTACCCCAATTTTGGCAGGATGTCCCTCGCAATCCGAAAATGCGCGTCCTGGTCGATTGCATGCGGAATCAGGCAGGGGATATTTTTGCCAGCCTTGATGCTCGGAAGGAACGCCGGAACTGCCTGCACGGACGTGAAAAACGCCTCCCCCACATTGTTCGAATCATTGAATCCGAAAACCGCCTTGGTTGTGGAGATTGTAAGCTTCTTGGAAACCTTCAGCGCCTCCCGGTAAATGGTTTTCGCATAATCCGTATCGGCAAATATGTGCGTTTTGCCCATCTTGAACCCGACCGCGATAACATCAAGGGCATTCTCATACGCGAGCCTGTTCGTTTCCTCCAGGGAAAGCGCATCCTTGAAAAGGAACTTCTCATCATCGGTCATTTGGAAATACAATTCGGCATCAAACTTATCCTGCAGCCATTTTGTGAACATCCAGGGGATAAGATGGCCAATATGCGTATTCCCGGAAGGGCCCCTGCCGGTGTAGAGGAAGAACTTGTTGCCCTTCTCGTACTCGTCCAGGATCCAGTTCATGTCCCGATGGGAGAAGAAGATTTTCCTTCGGAGGAAATGATGCAATTCGCCCGTGTGCTTCTGAATGCGTTTTAGCAGCTGCTCGTCGATGTGTTCCGTTCCGAACTCCTTGATCAGCTTCCCATAATCAATGTCGCCCTCGACCTTCCAGGGGGTTACCACGAAATCCTTTCCCATATATGATCAACTCATCAAATTAAGGGGGAGAGCGAGCAATTGGCCCAGGGGGGAGATATCTCCCTCGACGCCAATATTTAAAAATGATTATTGGCATTTAATAATCGCTTATTCTTTCAGACAGCATGTTTTAAATTGCTATACTAAAGAAGCATAGGCGTAGGGTTAAGCATCAAGGGTGTTGGAATGAAACTAGTAATAAACGATGTGAAAGCAGGAAAGAGCTACCAGAAGGAGATCCCGAAGGAAAAGGAGGCAATGGCATACGGCAAGAAGATCGGCGAACAAATAGATGGCGGATTCGTCGCAGAGCTGCCGGGCTATAAATTGGAGATCCGCGGCGGCAGCGACAAGGACGGCTTTCCCATGCGGCCGGACGTGCCGGGCCAGAGGCGTGTTGGGCTCGTGCTCTCGGGCAGGCCGGGAATCAAAATCACAAGGAAGGGCTACAGGAAGATGAAAACAATTGTCGGCAATACGGTTTCCTCGACAATCAACCAGCTCAACTTGAAGGTTGTGGAATACGGCCCGAAAACGCTTGAGGAGCTGGGCCTCAAGCTCACTCCAAAGGATCAGAAGGAAAAGAAGGAGGAAAAGCCCGCGGAAAAGAAAAAGAAGAAGAAATGAGATAATTATTTCGTCGTGGAGAGACGAGTAATTGATGCTGGAGGAATTCGCTAAGGATCTTGCCTCATTCTGCGATTTTTCTATTTATTTCCCTAATTACGATTATGCCCTATTGCAGCAGGATTTGGCTCAGGCGGACATTGAAATTTCCCCAAGGGATTGGCTCTCGTTTTCAGCCATCATCTCATGCTTCCTTTCCGCAGCCTCGTTTTTTTGCCTATTTTTTCTTACATTGAATTGGGGGATGTCGGTTTTGCTCTTTCCGTTGATGTTGGCGCTTTCCCTGTTTTGTTTCCTCAATCTTCCGGCCTACATTAAGCACAAGCGTGCAGAGGAAATTGAGAAGGAGCTATCAATTGCCCTGAGAACCATCATCGTACAGCTGAACCTCGACCTTCCATTTGAGAGGATAATCGAAAATGCCGCACTCGCGAAATTTGGCAAATTGAGCAAGGAGATGCGAAGGGCCCACCTTCAAATAGAAAATGGAAGTGCGGGGGTTGCAGAGGCACTGGAATCGCTTGCAATCCGCGTTGATTCGCAGTTTGTTAGGCGCGCAATTGCGCAGTTGATCTTCTCTTACGAGCATGGGCTCGAATCCTCCGCCCTATCAAAAATTGCGGATGAGATGATATTGAACCAGAAAACGAAATCAACGGAATTCGCCTCGAAAATGGCCTTTCTGGGCCTGCTGTTCATTGCGGTCAGCTGCATCATTCCCGCGCTTTTCGCAGCATACGTGATAATCGGCTCCTCGTTCCTCTCGCTTTCCATCACAGCAAATGACGTTTATACCGCGTACCTGCTGCTTTTCCCCTTGTCGAGCACGGCGGTGCTACTATACATAAAGGAAAAAAGTCCCGCAATATTGAATTCTTGAAATCAGCCCTGCGGCGGGTTCCCGCAGGTGATGCTGGTGATGCAGCCATTCTGGTCGTTTTGCATGTTCCAGCCCATGTTTGTGCTCCTGCACTCGATTGCCTTGTTGATGATTGCATCGGAAGGCGCGGCACAACTCGGAGGCTGGCGGAGATCCGCAAGCACCCGGTCCCTATCTGTCCTGCATTGGTATTTGGTCACGCAATTCCTTTCGTCATTAATTGGGTCCATTTGGCCGTTCTTTTGCCTGCAGGCATCCTGTTCGCTTTGAGTGGGTTGCGGGACGGAAGTGCAAGTTACCCGTTCAAGGCACTGCGGATAATAGACTGCTGAAGACTTCTCGTTTGATGCCTTCACCAGCTCTATATCAAAATTGTCGCCCATTTTATAGGATACGGTGAACGGAAGCGGCATTTTCTTCGTGATTTTTGCGACGCATGCATCCATTTCCGATGGGCCTTGGCCTTGCTCCAGCAATGAAAATTTGGTGCAGGGGACTGTGAATCCGCTTGCATCCTCCCCTTTCATTATGGAGATGTTGGCAAAACTATTGCCGAATTGCACGTTTTTCAATATTATCGGCGTGGTGCTCGCCCATACGTCATCCGTCACGAAATTCCTGCCTACGGATGCAAACATGTCATTCAGTGTCAGGAAAAAATCAAAATCCATATGCGCGGCTTTTGAGTTGTCGAACGCGAGTTCGCTTTTTGCGGCGCCGTTGGTCACCGCCATGGTTCCGTCATCCTCGTAGATTGTTATTTTCGACCACGAGGACATTTGTTCGGGCATGCCCTGGTCCTGCGATGCCTGCATCACTCCCAGGTACGCTTTCCTTCCTCCGCAATCCTTCTTCTCGTTAAGCCATAGGGTGAAATAGAGGGTTGCCGAAGGGCCTCCTTGGGGGCCTCCACTTTGCTTGAATTCATATTCGAGTTTCAGGGGCTGGAAAGCTTCGGGAGCCGGGGAGGGAATGGGGGGTTGGCGTTGCTGTTGCAATTTTTGTTGGGGCCTGGGTCGGAACCGCCGTAGGAACAGTGGTCGGAGCAGGTTGGGGCTGAGTGCATCCAAACAACAAAACAAGCGAAACAATTAGAACGGAGACCATTGCCTTATTCATACTCTCACCCGCATTGAATTCAAAGTAGTATTAAACTGTCAAATTAAAGCTTTGTGGTAGCTTTATCGGTTACTGCTTTGAATTGCCAAGGCCGAATTTCAAGGGCGCGTAGCCGGAGGCGCCGGTGTCGAAAATCACCTGCAAACGGGATGCAAAGCCTTTTGAACAACCGAAAATTACTTCTTAGGGGGGAGATTTATATGAAAAATGCCGGTTTGTTTGCTTTTGCCGTTATCGCAATTCTTCTCGCAGGCTGCTCGCAACCGGATAACGTTTCCGTCAAGGGAATGCCAGCCCTCGAGCCGATAGTGGGCAACCAAGCAGCAACTCCAACCCAGATTATACTAAATTCCCCTTCTCCACAGGCAACCGCCATCGGAACGCTTACTCCGGATATAACTGAGGCTCCGGCAATGATTGCTTCCCAAACAGCGCAAGCAATGGATGCTCCAGCTCCAGAAACGCCGAAACTAGAGGATTATGACGGGAAATTCTTTGCAATAAAGAAACCTGTCGGCTGGGATATTTCAACAGGGGGCGCATGCTCGACCTTTTCATTTGTGATCAAGGACAAGGCCAGGCCGCAGCGGCAGATTTTCTACTTCGGCGAAATCGGCCCGGTTTATTTGGATGAAAGCCAGAAACTGCTCGACAAGCAATACATGGACATGGGCGGATACAATATATTCTGGTACGAGATGCCAGTTGTAAAACCGCTGACCCCGGAAAATTTCCTGAAAAGCGAAAACCTGCTCGCGAAAACGAGCTTGCTAAAGCAATTCATGACGGATTTGCCGGAGTTGAACGAGGTGGAAATTATTTCCTCTGAATTGGCGAAATCACCGGTTGCAGGCGACACCAAATTGATGCGCGCCCTGTTCAAAACGCGGGGGGGGTTGGGAGAGGGGCAGTTCTTCCTCACTACAAGGGAAGTCTTGCCGCTGACTGGGTTCGCAAGCGGGGGAATCGGCTACGGGTTCACATTCATCGGGATTGCAGCAGAAAAGAAGGAATTCAAGAATCTTGAGAAAACACTTTCGGAAAGCATCAACAGCTTCGCGGTATCGCAGGAGTATATCGATGCATGCATCAAAGGCCAGAATGCCGCGACAGCAAGCGCATCAAAAACAATTAAAACCCTCTCGGAAACTTCAGATACGATCATGTCCGGATGGGAAAGCCGGAACAAAGTCGATGACATCATTTCCGAAAAAAGGAGCGATGCGATTTTGGGGAGGGAACGTGTTTACAATCCCGACACCGGAACCGTTTACGAAGTAAATAACGGCTTTTATGACGATTACAATTCCGAACGCCAGAAATTCGACATGAGCAGTCTGGAGAAGCTTCCTGGCAATGATTGGAATTTATGGAACGCGCCAACTGAGGACGGAAGCAAAATACATTGACGGGCGGGGGTTTGGAATCCAAAAAAAGGAAGGGGCTTAATGGAAATCTGAAGAACGGCAACCGGGTTCATAATTTATTAAGTAAGGGATGCCCAAAATTATCGCGATGCGGACATGAAAGGCAAATTGCAGGATTGGCTCAAATTGGCGAGATTCGAGCACGCCATATTGGTTGCGATTGCCATTTTCATCTCCGAGGCGATAACGCTCAAATACCTCGGCATGCAGTTCTCATTCACGTACGCGACGGCCTTTCCCGCTATCGGGCCCGTTTTGATCGCTGCTGCTGCATTCATGCTCAACGATTACTTCGGATATGAAACGGACAAGGCAAACAAGCGATTCGACAGGCCGCTGGTTGCGAAAAAAATCGTGCGGCACGATGCATTGGTTGCAGCGACATTCCTATTCGCACTTGGTTTGGCGCTCTCGTTTTTCACCAACATATATTGCTTCGCCGTCGCGCTGATTTACTCGTTCCTCTCGGCAATTTATGATAACTACCTGAAGAAAAAGCCCCTCCTCGGAAACCTATACATTGCGAGCACAATGGGAATCTCGTTCATTTACGGGAATTTCGCGGTTTCAACGGAATTGCAGGAGATAATTCTGCTTTTCACAGCCATTTCGATTCTTGCAGGTGTCGGAAGGGAATTGATCATAACTTTGCGCGATGTGAAGGGCGATAGGAAGATCGGTGCGAAGACGCTTCCGATGCTTTTAGGCGCAAGCATGACCCTTCAGCTCGCTTCGGTGTTCTTCCTAGCGGCAATCGTGTTAAGCTGGATCCCGATCGGAAACAAATACA
>JAZDKC010000001.1:0-13283 GCA_043803465.1 Microcaldota archaeon | reverse complement strand
ATCTCTGATGGTTATTTTCATCATCAAGGGCAATTATTTTTGTATTTGAAAGCAGATCCCCCTTCCCCAAGCATGCGGAGATCATTTCCATCCTTTCTTTCGCTGAAAAAGGATTCTTGCGGGTCCTGCTTTCCTGCGCGCTCCCTATAACCAGCAACAGCTTCCCGTTATCTTTGATCATCTTCCGGATCGCTTCCAGATGGCCGTTGTGGAAGGGCTGGAACCTGCCGATCACCAAAGCGGTTTTCATAATTACAATAATGATGGGAACGAATAAAAATGGAAAGAATTAATTTTATCCGGGCGCGCATTGGTCGATTGCCCCGTTTTAATTGAGATTCGAACCGGAATATGCCAACAAAATGAATAAAAACCGCCCAATGGTTACTTACTCATGGATTCCCTTTTCCACTTCGTGTTCTCAATAATGGCCGCGCTGGCGCTCGACCTGCACAAGAAGCACAGGCTGGTGTTTGTGCTTTCCGCAGCAAGCTTTGCGGTCCTGATAGATTTCGACCATTTTCTTTTCATAGATCCGCTCAATCCCAAGCCTTTCCACAATATTTTCGTGGCCATTGGGCTGCCATTGTTTTTATTCTACATTTCATACAGGAAGGAAAGGGAACACGGATTCAAATCGACCGAAATGCAGAAGTTCTTCCTCGTTGTAATGGCGATGCTTGTGGGCCATTTGGTCGGGGACATGTTTTACTCCGCGGATTACCGCGTGCAGCTGTTTTATCCGCTTTCGCATTCAAGCTATTCCTTTGCGGACCTTCCGTTGCCCACGCCCATGGAAAGGTACGACTTCATCACTTCCCAGGGCGTCGCGCTGCTGTTCTATTCCATCGTGCTGCTTTCAATCCTTTTCACGGAGGATTTCATCAAATGGCACGAGGAAAAACATGAAAAGACGAAAAAAGCGATTAATGACGTTGTGAGGGACTTCTTCTAGGTATCGTTATGAAAGCCAAAGTCATCAGGCAGATTGATCCGATGGCGATTTCCACGGCGGTTTATGCGCTCGCCAACGGCGGCATCGTGATTGCGCCCACGGAAACCTGCTATGCGATGCTAGCGGATGCAACAAACAGGAAGGCGGTCGACTATGCCTATAGGCTGAAAGGCCGGAAAAAGACGAAGGCGATGTCAATATTTGTTTATGACAGGCACATGCTTGGAAGGTATGCGGCACTAAACAGATATGCCAAAAAATTGGTGAAAAAATACCTTCCCGGGCCGTTGACACTCATACTCAAAAAAAGGAAAACCGATTTGGCAAAAAACATATCAAAAGGCGGGACTGTCGCAATTAGAATGAGCCCGCACCCGTTCATCAAGAGGCTGCTTTTCAATTTTATGAAGCCAGTTACGGCAACGAGCGCAAATATATCCGGAAAGGCGGAGATCTATTCGAGTAGGGAAATTGTCAGCATTTTCGGAGGCAAAGCCGATTTGATTATTGATGGGGGCACCTTCAAGAAAATACCCCCTACAACAATTGTTGACTGCATGAAAAAGAAACCGGTTGTTCTGAGGCAGGGAAGGATTAGAATAAAAAAATAGTCAATAAAAAAATCAGACCATCGCGAGCTTCCGGTTCTCCTTGTTGCCGCAGGAATCGCATTGGAGGATGCGGCCATGCTGCGCGAGCTTGCTATGGCATAGCGAGCAATGCGCCTTGAGCACTCCGAATCCCTCGTCGGCAATTGAAAGGTAGGTGCCAAGCGGCGTGATTTCAATAACGATTGCCTTAAGTATGTCCCCGATTTTGATGAATTGCCGAAAATTCTTGATGTAGCCAGCGCCCCGTGCAATCTCGGTGATGCGCATGTAGCAATAGGTTTTTCCGATTGCCTCCCGTTCGGTTTTTGAGCCATGCATGCTCTCGATCACTATGAGGGAAACCGAATCGTACAGGTCCTCAACCCTGCCGACAACGATATCCCCCTTTTTCAGCATCCTTGCAAATTTGGGGCTCACGATCTGAACCTGCTTGTTTAGCATCCTCTTCTCGCCGAGCACCATCGAGTAAACATTGCCCTCCTCGGCATAAGTCTTCTCATTCCCGAAGAACTCCTCCTCGATCCCCAGCAGTTCGCCGGGCGTAACTATTTCTCTTGCCATATCAACCACAATAAAACTAGGAAATATGTTTTCGTTGTGAATGGTTAAAAATGGATGCATAAGGCGAATAGGGTATCGGATTCGGGGGCATTCGTTGAAAATGGATGCGCAGGATGGATGGGGCATGAAAACAGGCGCATTGATTGCAAATGGATGGGCAAGGCGGATTATGTGCGGGGATGCGTTGAAAATGTGCGCAAAAGATAGAGGGGCAGGGCTATGAAGGATCGGAGTATGCTTTGTATGCAATGTATGCGTAAGCAAATAAAGATGCAAAGTATTATAAATATGCGTCGAATGAGCATTAGGGGGTTCGCATGGATTTGACTTTAAGGAACGTGGATGATTCGCTTTTCAGGAGGTTCAAGGCAAAATGTGCCGAGCACAACATCTCGCTGGGCGGGGGTTTCAATCAAGCGGCACAGAACTGGATCGGCGGGCAGGCGCTTTACAAAAATGAGGAGAAGGTGCAGAACAAGGATCTGCACATGCTCACGGACCTTGGCAGCCACATACACGACCTGCATAAGGCGCATGAAATGCAGCAGAAGGCAAAGAAACGGAAAGGCGGAGGGCAGTAATCTTGCGTTTAACCCAAAGAATTTAATATCGGGTTGGCGTTGTAAGCTAGAGGCTAAGGATATGGCAATGCGGCTAATATTGGCGTTTGTAGTGCTGATCCTATTACTGCTGTTCTCCTATGACCTGTATAACTACGGAATCGATGTGAAGCGCACGCCCATTTTGATGACAAATCCTCTGCTAATCATGAAGGCGAACTATCAAATAAGCCACGACAATACGCCGGCCAGGCAATTCTGCCCCGAAATAAACAGGTTCAGGGAAACGAGCATTTACGAGGAATACTCAGAAATTCCGGTTTCGGAATGGAACAAGTGCATCGAGCATGTTGCGCCAACGGAGTCCCTGAAGGAAACCTGCCTGGCAGCAGAGCATGAGGCGCAATCACTTTTTGATGAGATCAATGCCCAAAACGAGTTGATTTTGGGTTTGGAGAAATACGGGGTGCAATTCTTGCCAAGGACCGCATCCCAGCGGATAAGCGATTTTGCCGACGGGAACCAATGCACTTTGGCAGTGCGCGAATTTGCAGATTCAAGGCGGATCAGCATTGGATTCACGCCCTCAAAAGTGCTCAATCTGGAAAACTTCGGCGAGGGTGCAAGCGAAATCGATGTGAATAAGCTTGTGAGCATCAGCAAGGAAGGCATAACCGCAGACACGAAGTTTGATTACCGCATCTCCTCAATATTCATAATCTCGGGCTTATTCATATTCCTCATCCTGGTATATACGGTTTTCAACCAATTGAGGCAGGGCGGCAACTCGGAGGAATAAGATTGGCATAATCTGCGACTCAAAGAATATGTTTATAAGGCAAGTTTGAATGATAAATCCAGGTGGTATGCGGATGGACCAAATATTCGGCACATGGTATGAGAACAAATTCTGGGATGCGGCTGTAAAAACAATACTTCTTCTTGTGGTGTTCGTGGGAGGCATCTGGCTGTACAATTTTTTTGGCGGCAGGCCGGTCATTTCTTTGAAGGACATGCTTGAAACCCTCTGGCAGCCGATTTTGCTGGTGGTGGTTGTGGGGTATGCGGCGTTCTTCTATGCCGGAAGTGCGCATAGGAAATACCGGAAGCACTTGAACCAGCGTGCGCAGCATCTCACGCAGACGCTCAGGATGAAAAAGAGGAAATAGGTGCACCAATGTGTTTATCGACATAATTTTCATTTTTCCGCTATTGATCGCGTTGAAATTCCTGGATTCGTACCTGACGGTCTGGGCGTATCGGAATTACGTCCATTTCGCGAGGAAATTCGTGGTTCTTGAAAGCTACGAAGCGAATCCGAAATGGAAAAGGGATGTCGAGCACGGCTTCAAGGATTGGAAGCATTACTCGTTCGTTGCCCTGCTGATCATATGGCTGGCGGCACTGTATTATTTGAAAATGGAGTTCTGGTACACGTTCTTTTCCGGATTTTCGATTTTCCTTTATTTGACAATAAATTTCGAGCATTTGTCGCATATGCGCGATATGGAGATGATCCAGGGGAAGGTGAAGGGCAAAATCCTGTACACGCTGGAATATTACTTCGGAACTGTCACCCATAATTACGTCAAGTATGGCGCACTGCTGCTATTTGCCTGGATAATCACCCAGAATGATTTCATCCTAGGCGGCATTTTCGGCCCCCTATTGATTGCGACACTGATTAAGATTAGGTGGCAGGTTTATTCGGAGGGGAGCGGGAAGTAGGCTATTTTTTTTGCATTGATTTCAGAAAATTAGTGTTAATGGAATTGAATGGGAGATCGGATGGATCAGCGAAAATATTTGGCTGCGGGTTTGATTGCGGTTTTGGCAGGTATTATAGTGTATTTCTTAGTATTAAACAATAGTATGCTACTTTACAATAACGCAGACCAAACAATCCTTGGGGCACCCCAATTGGAATGGGCATCTTGTGCTCTCGATTCTGACTGCGCGATCGCGGATGCCGACTGCGGCGGGGGGCGATGCCAATATTATCCCATCAATAAAAAATATCTCGGGCTTTGGAATGAAAAACGCAGGGCTGCCTGCGATGCGATTAGCTACCAGCA
The DNA here is from genome assembly GCA_043803465.1 of Microcaldota archaeon. GTDB lineage: Archaea > Micrarchaeota > Micrarchaeia > Norongarragalinales > SBBD01 > JACRGC01. The sequence continues at coordinate 8,521 of JAZDKC010000001.1, read as the reverse complement.
ATGCGGCAACCGGACTGCTTGCCTAGGCTTTCCAGCGAAGTATTGCGGCATAATGGGCAATCATTCAGATTGCCGGAATTCGCAGGAACTTGTTTGCGAGGGGAATGCGTGCAAAATTAAGCGGCTCCCATTGCCCGTTTAAAGCAGGGTTATATGTAAAATTGGAAAGTGCTCAGCAGCAGGCGGATTTTCTGTAGAAGAATCACCTGATTCCGGTATCGATGTCCACATTCAATGTAGTTGTTGTGCCTGCTTTAATCTCAACAGTTGCAGGCAATTGGGCGCTCCTGTCGATGCCGTTTTGCTGCATGCCGATCACATATGTTCCGGGCGCCAGATCGATGCTGTAAGTTCCATCCGATTTAATATCGATTATAGCGATTTTCTCCTGCCCATTCGGTCCGGTTGCGGTCAATTTCCTCGCGGCGTATGCCTCTGGCGGAACCGGGCAGGGCTGGTCGGGCCTCTCAACAGGGCAGATCGGGCCGATAGAAACTTTGCCTTGAAGAATTCCGCCATTATTCAAGGCGCATTTCCCCCCCGCATCAGGATAGCTGCCGTCAAGCCTGCACTCATAGCCGGAGGGGCACGGGAAGCCGGCGATCCCACCGCAGAATGCTCCATTCAGCACTTTTTCAGCCAACACCTCGCCGCCATATTTGACAATGATTTTTTCCAGGGGGTACGCAAGAGTTTCGGAAGCGACATCCAGGTTCGCATTCACTTCGTCCCTGCCTACGCATTTCATGCAGCCGGTTGTGGAGGGGATGCTCTTGAACTCGATTTCGAGCGCCTTTTCATTGATGCGCCAATGCACCTCGTAGCTGAAGCACGCGTTTTGGAAATTGCCGCGGATGTAGAATTTTGTCGGCGATTTTATCTGCACTATTGCGGAATTGTTTTCTATCGGATTGCAGGTGTATTCGAAAGTGACATTGAGCTTTTTCATAGGGGTGATTGTGACAATGCCGGTTTCCCCAATTTTATTGGCGTCATCAGTTGAAACGAGCAGGCCGATTTTGTACCCGGAAGAGCAGCCGCAAGCGGCGCAGCTGGTTCCTTCTGTTTTAGTGCGCGAGATCTCATATACCTGGATGCCAAAGCCGCGGTAATAGAGGAAAATTTTCTGGTTGAGGCGCTCGAGCGAATCTGCTGTTGATGGCATGGAATCCGCACCCCAGGCCATCTCTGCGCATTGCTTTGGTAATAAGGCAACCCAGTGCTTGCCTTCGGGGGGGTTGGGGGTTATGGTAGGGGCGGGCGATGGAATGATTATAGGGCTGGGAGTGATGGTCGGTAGCGTGCTGGGGGTTACTGTTGTTTCCGTGCAGCCAGAAAGCAGGATTATTGAGAGAAAAACGAGAGAAATTACGGGCATTTTGCTTTGCATCAAAACCACCGAATTAATTACGCAAAACCCATATAATAAGAAATTGGAAAACGCAGGCAGGCGCCTAAGCATGTTTAAAAGAGTTTGGCGGCTAAATAGATGAACAATTAATCGGGTAAGTGGATTGATGAAATTTTCATATAGGTGAGCAGAATGTTGAAAAGCAAGGAGAGAAGGAGGCGGAAAATGCTTGCACGGAAGATCAGGAAGATCAAATTCCAAAAATCCTCCAAAACCAGCAGAAGGAGGAATTACTGATTACGCGCCCTCCCATTGCTCAATATGGATGTTAGCAGCAGGGAGGCCCTTTTCCAGGAGGATTTTCTTGTTCTCCTCGACCATCAAAGGATTCCCGCAGATGAATGCACATGCCTCATGCGGCGCTTCAATCTTCAATTCCTTCGCCGATTCCTGCACGTACCCTTTCCTGCCCTGCCATTTGGTATCCGGCCGGCTTTGGGTGGGAATGAAGGTGATATTGTGGTGCGTTTTCGAATATTGGTCGAGTTCTTCGCGATAAACGAAAAGGTTGGTGTTCCGGAACCCATACATCAAAAATATCTCCGGGGCGGCGCCGTTGTGAAGCAATGAGCGCATTAAGCTCATTATTGGGGAGATGCCAGTTCCGGCGGCAATGAAAAGGATTTTTTTTGCCGGGTGATTGCAATTAAAGTTTCCAAATGGCCCCTTAACTTTGATTTTTGAACCCAGTTGCTGGTGATCCTTCAGGAAATGCGTGAAACCATTTGTTTCCTTCAACTTTATGCAAAACTCGAGGCCGCCCTTTTGGGATGGCTCGGATGCAAGGCTGTAGGACGTCCATTTCAACGCATCCGGGTTAGAGTGGAGTGCAAAACCATCCATCGCAAGCATCACGAATTGCCCCGCCGCATACTGGAAATCCAATCCTGGGGGTAGCCGGAGCTTCATAACCCTGATTGTTAGGCCGTCATCATCCCGGTAGTCCTTAATCTCGATGGTTTCTGCATCGAATTCCATGTGAAGAATCAGCCATGGTTTTAGGGCGGAAACGATTAAAAAGGGGGGGTAAGGCGCGGATTATTGCGAGGCCAGAAAATAAACAAGCAGTATCAACAACCAGTTTGCAGCCATGAAATACGGGTTGCGCCACCAGATGTAGCCCTTGATTGAGGGCTTTTGCAGGGGGTATAGGGGCATCTGGGGTTCTGCAGGGGAGCCTTTGTGCGTGTAGATGTCGAACAGGATGTGGAGCGCCCAAGCTAAAGCAGGAAAATAGAACCCGCCTGAAATGATGGATGCGATGATGCAAAAGACCGCAACTGTGATGAGGCTGTGGCCGACCAAGTACGCACGCCTTACAAAAGGGAATAATTTTTGCCTTGAAATCTGCCTCGTTCGGGCGAAAAGGTTAATGGATAGGATGATCGCCAGCCCTACAAATATTATGTCGGGGAACACGCCGAAGAAAAGCCCCTGGACCATGTCCGGCCTGCCCCTGAAAAGCAGCAGGTACGTCCATGCGAGATGCGAGAAGAAATCCATAAGTGCATTATTCTGGCGGCTTTTTTAAATCAATTGGGTTTAATCTGTATTATGAGGAGAAACTTGGTGGCAATAGCGCTACTGCAAATCGTCCTTTTTTCCAGCGCAGCGCAAATCCAGGGCTATACTTATGACTTCTACACTCTAGAGCTGCTCAACAATACGATTGTACAGATAAACACGCAGCCAATGCAGCAGATTGTTGCGAAGAACGGCATATACTCGTTCACAATTTCACCGGGAACATACGAGCTGGAAGCGGGATTCTACCGGAATACGGAAATAATTTTGTACACAATCGAAAATGTCTCTATTGCCGATGACGGCATCTTTGAACTCGACCTGCTTCTGGAGCCGGTTGAAAACTCGACTTACTCGATAGAAATTCCGGAATTCCCGGAAGAGGAGGGGAATGGGGGGCAAGACATCGTTTTAATATTGGTAGGTGTCGGATCGGTATTGTTCCTGATCTATTACAACCATAAGCGGCATGTGGGCCTTCTGGATGTCAAAGCAAAGGGGGAGAAGCTTGAAGTGCCAAAGGAGGCGGAAAAGGAAATCAAAGAAGTTGAAATCGAACTCCCGAAAATCACAATAACAGCAGGGGAGAAAAAAGTTTCAGAGGAAGCGGAACGAGTTTTGGACATTATCCGGAAAAGCGAAGGCCGCATACAGCAGAAGGAGCTCCGTAAGATATTCAAATTCTCGGAGGCAAAGATGAGTAACCTCTTGGATGAGCTGGAGGAAGCGGGCAAAATCAGGCGCATAAAGAAAGGTAGGGGCAATTTAATCAGGCAGATTTGAAAAAACTAAAAAATCAGTCGAATCCTTCCGCAACAATCAAGGCATCCAGATCGTCCAAGGTCTGCTCGATGTCGGCTGTTTCAGATGCTATTGCATTCGCATCAGTCTCAGCCTGCACGCTCATCAGGTCTGCTGCTGACGCGGAAGGCGTTACAGCAGTTTGAGTTGCCTGGACGGAAGCAGGTGCTACGCTCCCTTGCAAGGCGCTTTCGTTATTCTCCGGCGGGTTCCCCTGCGTGCAGCCAAGCAGCAAAACTGCGAAAGCCATTCCAATAATCAAAGCATTTCTCATCAGTCATTCACTTTTTTTATGTTGAATTTAAGGTCATGTTCACATATAAATAGGTCGTTTGGTTCGAATACACGACCACTGGCGTAATGTAATTGTTGTAATTGGCAAGTGAAAAGGTCACAGTATAGGTCCCGGGGTATATCCCTACTGCGAGATGGGGAGTGGTGCCTTTCAGGACATCGTCCACATACATATTTGCTCCGGAAGGGTTCGTTGAACCGTAAATATTTCCAGTCGGTGCGGGGCTGGGCGATGGATTCGGTGTGGGCGACGGCGATACCGTTGCATTTGGGGAGGGGCTCGGGGAGGGGCTCGGCGATGGGGAAACCGTGGCGTTGATTGATGGCGAGGGGCTCGGGCTCACTGAAGCATTAATGGACGGGCTTGGCGATGGGGAAACCGTGGCGTTGATGGAAGGCGAGGGGCTCGGGCTCACTGAAGCATTAATGGACGGGCTCGGCGAAGGCGAGACGGAAGCGTTGATGGAAGGTGAGGGGCTTACTGTAGCGTTCGGTGATGGAGAAGCAGTTGCATTGGGACTGGGGGAAGCGCTCGGAGTAACGGTTGGCATCGGAATGTTCCAGTAGATAATAGTCCTACCGGTATAGGGGGTATTTGTGCCGTTTCCGAACCTGTAAACTCCCCTGCCGGTAATTTCCACTTTGCCTTTTCCTTCCGCGTTGATCTCGAGATCGTTTCCGTTGACCTTGATTATGAATTCGGTTCCAGCCACGGTGACAAGGGCATAATCCCGGTATTTGATGTAGCCGTCGCCCAAAATCACCTTGGTCCCGTTGCCTTCCAGCGTCACGTTCCCTCCAGTTACCCTCAAATCGCCGTTTCTTGAGTTGATGGAAACCGTTCCGGAGCCTTCAATTTCAGCCAAACCAGTCAGCTTCAGGTAAAGCGATCCCGTACCTTCGATAATTTTTTTGAAATCACCATCGCCAGTCATGTTCGTCTGATTTGCCAAGCGCTCGCGCTCCCTTTCTTGCTCGCGTTCCCGGTCCTGCTCGCGGATTTCCTTCACCAGGCCCCGAAGATCCTCCTTTATCTGCGAATTGAATTCCTTCAACGCATCCCGGAGGAGCTTGGCAGCTTGTTTAACATCAGTACCCGCATAAGCGTCCGCTTCACCCAATTTCGCCTTTATCATTGCAATATCCGCATCCAATTCGGCAGTCGCGTATCCCTGCTGCACAAGCTTTGCAGAAAGAGTTTCCAGCCTGGTAACCAACCCTTTCGCCCTCTGGATTTCCTGTTTCAACCTATTAGTGATCCAAAGCTTCCTTTGCGCCTTGTTTAGAAATTTATAATCCTTGTCAATTTCCTTGGAGATCTTGTTGAGTTTAAGGTTCTTCAAATCATTGCCCGGGCCCTCATTGCCGCCATTTGCAGCTGCGAATGCGGTAAAAGGCCGGATTTGGCCGGTATTCTGACCGAATTGCTGATTATTAGGCCCTTTTTCCCTATTACTATCGTCATTTCCATTCTTTTTGTCATTCCCATGCCCTGAATCCGCGGTTACAAGCGCCGCAAACCCTATTGAAAGCGCCAAAACCAGTATTGCAAAAAATGCGAGCAGTTTCATGTTCATGCAAAAAACCCCGCTGCATCAGAAAACCATTTGCAGCCCACATTTAACGAAATACTTAATATATATAGATACTTTCGCGGACTAAGGAACACAAAGCTTTTTCCAAGGCCGGCTGAACCAATGAAACTTCAAAACGCTTTATCTGCCCGCATGAAGGCGGATTATTGCTTCGTTTAATGAAATAAGCGAAAATAGAGCGAATACCGATCTTGCCGGCATATTTGCTAAATGGAAGTTAAACTGGAGATTAGCTGACTGAACCTATTTTATCGCATCTGCGACCTCCTCCTCGAGCTTGGGCATCATCTCATCGCACAGGCCGTGCGTCTTGCAGCTTACCTGGTAGAACACCTTCGGCTCCTTGGCAAACCCATAGGTCTTGTACCCGATGGAATAGGGCTGAACAGTATCCTCCGTAGAATGAAACAGGGCTACCTTTCTGGGTGAGATTTGGGAAATGTAGTTATCGGGGTCGAAGGAGCGCAGGAACTTGGTGACCTGCTCATTGTCAGTTGCCTCGGGCTTGCCATACCCTCCGGTTGAAATTCCTACGACAAGTTTGAATCGGTTATCCATAGCACCTGCAATAATCGCATTCCTCCCGCCCATGCTCTCGCCTATAATAATGATTTTCGAGTCATCAATGTCATCGCGTTGCCGCAAATAATCAAAAGCCTTGAGCGCATCGTATGCCATCAAAATGCTGATTGTCTCCCTGCCCGATGCAAACAGGCCGTATTCTTCCTGCATTGATCCTGGAGGTTGCGCTTTCGACTCGCCAATCCCCCTTTGATCAAGGGCAAAAATCGCGATGCCCCCGGCCCTGAAAACATCGGCATACGTGCTTCCGGCCTCCTTCGGAACACTGCCGCCTGGCAGCAGGAGGATGGCAGCGCTATCTTTCGAGCCCTTCGGAAGCCATAATTTCCCGAAAACATCCGTGCCATTCGAATCAAAAAGCACCTTGAAAATATTGTAATCCGCATCCTGCGAAATGAGTTCTTCCGTAAAACGCATCAACCCCCTTTCAGCAGGGTAATGGCCGCGGCCTTCCGGATCGACGTAAAATTTACTAGGCGGCCTTGCAAAATAATAAATCAGGAATGCGATCAAAAGCAATGCAATGAGGAGCAGGAAGATCTTGGAATGCTTTTGGAATGGCGATGTGGTGTTTTCAGAATCTGCAGAGGCAGCGGATTTTCCGGTTTCCGCGGTTTTTACATTTCCTGCCGTTCTTGCGTTTTCAGCTGGCTTTGCGTTTTCAACCACAACCTAATTGGCACCACATAAAGTTGGTAATTGGATAATAACAGCGCCCTTTTATTAAAGCACTTACGCAGCCATCTGCTTCTTGATTTTTAATAGGGCCTCCAGCCGCTTGCCCGTCAGGGGATGCGTCATCAGCCATTCCCTCCTGCCCATTTTCTTCTCCTTCTCGATTGCCTCAACCAAATGGGATTCATTGCCACTTGCAATTGCGGATGCAATTTCCCTGATTATCCCCCTGCTTTCGCCGCTGGGATCTGCAATGTAGAAAGCGCGCATCGCATTCGATGCGGAAGAGGGCTGCGGTTTCGCAATTTCCATCTTGTAGGTTATCTTTGCAAGCCCGGACATCAATGCGGATGGCTTGCCGGTTGCATATGCGCTGAATGCGTCCGCATAATATTCCCTTGAGCGCGATAGCCAAAGGACCAGAAGCTGGCCGATGAATTGCGCTATGAATGCGCCAACAAAGACCATGATGGTGCTTCCAATCCCCCTTTCCCGGTTGTCCCCTGAGCCGAAAATTATTACCAGATAGTACAGTATTACGGGCAGTGCGGACGCGAGGGTCATGATGATCACGTCGCGGTGCTTGATGTGGCCGATTTCGTGCGCAATTACCCCTTCAAGCTCATCCTCATCCAACGTGTCGAGAAGGCCGGTATGCACGGCTATTCCCGCCGATGATTGCGTCCTGCCGAATGCGAACGCATTCGGGGCGGGATTGTTCACAACATATAATTTGGGCTTTGGAATCCTAGCCTTGTGCGCAAGCGATTCCACCATGTGGTGCAGTTTTGGGGACTCGTTCGGCGCAAGTTCCCTTGCCTTGGTGATCCATTTGATCAAATTCGGGCCGAAGTACCATTGGATCAGTATGAATAGGAGCGAAATGCCCATCCAGACGTAGATCCCAGACATCCCGCGGACTCCGGAATAATACAGAACTGCGCCCAGAATGCCGGCAATCACGCCGAATACCAGCATGGATGTGAGCATTATCTTCAGATTGAGATTCGAGATTCCTTCGACTGCATGCATGACTATCCCCCCATGAATTAGAATCAATACTGGATATTACGAGGCAATTTAAATAGATTTTGTTTTTGGAAGTCGACGGTTGAAAGCAACAACAAATACGGTTAAATAACTTGCATAGTATTTTGATACATATGCCAGCAATTATAGAGAGATTCCCCGAAGCGCAAAGACGGTTCAACGAAAACTACTATGGAACACGTGAGCATGATTTGGCAGATCCCCAGCATAGATTGGGTTTTGCAACGCCGTCGCACGATCCGGGGTACATAGAAGCGCATGCAAAAGAATACATAAAATATGCTGACGGGAAGAAAGGCGAGTTGAACGTGCACGAATTTGGGGGTGCGGACGGGATATTTGCAAAGGGGTTCATGAACTATTTGGAAACACGTGCTCCCGATATATACAACAGAACTCATTACAATTTGTGGGACAAGTCCAAGGTGCTTTTAAAGTATGCCAAAAAGGAATTGGAACACCATAAGAAGGTGAAAATCTGGAACCACGATGTCGAAAATCTGGCGAACCTGCATTTCGACAATTCGGCTGATTTCATCTATTGCCACGAGCTATTTGATGATCTTCCAACACGCATAGCAGTCAAAAA